>JBCDKT010000020.1 GCA_038746285.1 Bacteroidota bacterium | reverse complement strand
TGAGCACGAGCCCCGTGTTCGCCTCGAAGCCGTCCATCTCGACGAGGAGCTGGTTGAGCGTGTTCTCGCGCTCGTCGTTGCCGCCCATCACGGCCCCCTTGCCGCGGCTCCGGCCGATGGCGTCGATCTCGTCGATGAAGATGATGCACGGGGCTTTCTCCTTCGCCTGCTTGAAGAGGTCGCGCACGCGCGCCGCGCCGACGCCGACGAACATCTCGACGAAGTCGGAGCCGGAGAGGCTGAAGAACGGGACCTGGGCCTCGCCTGCGACGGCTTTGGCGAGGAGCGTCTTGCCGGTGCCGGGCGGCCCGACGAGGAGCACGCCCTTCGGCAGCTTGCCGCCGAGGCGGGTGAACTTCTTCGGGTTCTTGAGGAAGTCAACGACCTCCTCGACCTCCTCCTTCGCCTCGTCGAGGCCGGCCACGTCGTTGAAGGTGAGTTGCTGGCCGTCCATCGCGTCGAACAGGCTGGCCTTGCTCTTGCCGATGTTGAGCACCTGCTGGCCGGGCCCGCCCATCCGGCGGATCAGGAACAGCCACAGGAAGACGAGGAGGGCGAGCGGGAAGACCCACGCGAGAATGCCGCCGAACCAGTTCTCCCGCGTCTCCGCGGCGAAGCTGACCGCGCCCGAGGCGGCACCCGCGTCCACGGCGTCGTTATGCTCGGTGAGGAAGGCCGTGAGGTCGTGGTCCTCGGGCTTGACCGAGGTGAAGCGGCGCTCGGCGACCGACGGATCTTCGCTGGCGAAGCCCTGCGGCGGTTCGGTCTTCGGCACCTTGCTCTCGTCGACGGCCTCGGCCGTGAAGAGGCCCTCGATCTTGCGGTCGTTAATGACGGTGACTTCCTCGACGTAGCCGTTCTCGACGTGGCCGAGGAAGGCGCTGTAGTCGAGGTCGTTGCTCGGGGTGCCGCCCCAGAGGTAGGCCTGGACGACGAGCAGGCCGAGGAAGATCGCCAGGTAGATCCAGAGCGAGAAGCGAGGGCGGCGCGACTCGCCGGTCGCTCTCGGCTTGTCCTCGCCGCGGCGGGGGTTCATCGTGTCGCGTTTGTCCTGCGCCATATGCAGTCTTCTCTATCCGAGCCCTGGGCGGCAGACCTGTGCCGCGACGGGAGAAATGGGGACGGGCGGTACCATCGCCCCGCTTCTAGGGTTCCGTTCCGCGGCCGGCGGAAGCGCTATTGATCCCCGCTTCCGAAAATGTCGCTCGCCTGCTCGATGGCTCCGCGCCCCGGCCCGAGGCGGTACGGCGCGTACGCTTCGGGATCGGCGACGCCGCCGACGGTGGGTACGCGCTCCGGCAATGCGGCCCGTGCGGCCTCGGCCTCGGCCTCGGTGCTGAAGAGTCCGACGAGCACCTGGTAGGTGACGTTGTCTTCGCGCTCCGAGGCGTCTACGACGGTGTTGATGGCCGCCCGGTAGCCCTGGAAGAAGACCGACGCGAGCGCGCCCTCGGCCTCGGTTCTGTCGCTGGACTCCATCAGCAGCCACGCGTAAGCCCCCTTGCGGTGCTGGATCGGGTCATCGCCCCGCAGTGCCGGGTCATCCGGTGCGCCGGCGGCTAGGTCGCTGCCGTCCGCCGCCAGCGAGTCGGCCGCGGCGGAGCCGGCCGCGGCCACGCGGTCCGGGCGCAGGCTGTCGAGGGCACCGCGCAGCGCCTGGGCGCGCTCGGCATACGGCGTCCCCGGAAAGTCCGACTCGATGCTGGCGTAGAGCACGTCGAGCCAGGGGTCCTCGTCCGGCGCTGCGTTCTCCGGTTCCGCCGGCGGACCGCCCGTCGAGTCCGCCGCGGCGAGCGTGGAGTCTGTCGTCGTCACCACGGAGTCTGCGCCCGTAGCCATCGGGTCGAACGCCGCGGGGTCAAGCGCCGCCGGGTCGAACGACGCCGGGTCGCCCTCCACACCGGACGGCAGTTCGAGGGGGTCTGGACCGAGCGTCTCCGGATCGATGTCCGCCGATTCGGCCGGAAAGATCAGCGTGCCTGCGGAGTCCACCACGACTCCTTCGGCGTCCTCGAACAGGCCTTCTCCGAACGGGTCGGCCGGGGCCTCGTCTTCGGCAGCCTCGGTGTCCTCCTGCATTTCCTCGCCGCCCTCGTCCGGCGCTTCGGCCGGCACGCGGGTCGTGTCGGGCGGCGGGAGAAAGAGCAAGGCTTCGTCGATGGCAGAGGCCAGAGCGGGTGTGGGTGCGAGGAGCGTCTCCTCGTCGCCAGCGGCCCACTCGGTGTAGACTGCGCCTGCGGCGAGGCGGGCCCGGGCCGCGACGGGCGTGTTGGCGTAGCGGTTGCTCAGGGTGAGCATTTGGTCGAGCGCCTGCTCGTGCGCGCCCGTCTGCCAGGTGGCGAAGGCGGCGTCGTAGGCGGCCTCGGCCAGGCTCAGCGAGTCCACGGCGAGGCCCTGGTCGGCGGGGGCGAGGCCGAGCTGGGCGCGCGCCTGCTCGGCGAAGCGCGAGTCGGGGTAGCGAGCGAGGATGTCGCTGTAGAGCCGCTCGGCCTCGGCGTCGTTGCCGAGGACGCGCTCGGCCTCGGCAAGGGCGAAGTAGGCGCGCTGTGCAACCGCCGGGTCGGCGTCTTCGCCGAGCGCGCTGCGGTAGAGCACGATCGCCGAGTCCGGCCGGCTGAGCGAGAGGAAGAGGGTGTTGCCCAGTTCGAAGCGCGCCGCGGCCCGGTCGGCGCGCATGATCCGCTGCGCGGCGTCGGTGCGGGGCACGGCGGAGACGTCGACGAACGTCTCGCGCGCGAGGCTCTGGGCCTGGGCGTCCGGCGTGCCGCCGAGGGTCTCGTCCAGGTTCCGGGCGACCCCGGCTGCGGCCGTGACGGCCTGGGCGCGGCGCCAGTTGGGGGCGTAGGGAACCTCGCCCCAGCGGCCCTGGAAGGCGATGAGTTCTTCCTGCACCCGGACGGGGTTGCGGTAGTCGAGGAAGCCGAAATCGCCCCCGACGGTGCCGGCACCGCCGGTCGCTCCCCCTCCCCCGGCGTCGTCCTCGGGCCGGCCGCCGATGCCCCCGACCGGCACGCCGCCGAAGCCCTGCTCGGACCGGCGGCGGGCGAGGTCGCGCTCGCGCTCGCGGGCTTCGCGCTCGCGCTGGGCCCGGATCTGGGCGATCGCCGCGTCGAAGTCTTCGTCGTTCAGGCCGCCGAGGTAGAGGAGCGAGTCCATCTCGGCGATCTCCCCCGCCACGCCCGCGTACGCCCCGAACGCATCGGCCAGGAGGGTGGCGTCGGTGATGGCCTGGGGCGTGGTGCGCTCCTCGGCGAGCGAGACCTCGCGGATGGTGGTGGCCGCTGTGTCGTAGTGGGCGGCGGCACTGATGTAGTCCGTCAAGCCGTCGCGGTAGACCCCGGCCAGGCGGTAGTGGACCGGTCCCCGGATCGAGCCCATCTGCATCGTCGGATCGGGGTCGTAGAGGAGGTCGAGGAGGAGGTCGCGCGCGTCGCCCGGCCGCCCGACGGCAGCGAGCACCTGGGCGCGCTTCATCTCGATCTCGCCCCGGTTCTCGAAGTTCTTGTCGTCGCGCCCCATCTGCCTCAGCAGCCGGAGGGCCTCGTCGCCTTCGCCGCTCTGGCTGCGCGCCACGGCTTCGGAGACGCCTGCGGCGTAGGCTAGTTCGTAGCGCGGCCGCGTGTCGAGCGCGCGCCGGTAGGCGGCGGCGGCCTCGGCCGGCTCGTCAATCGTCTCGTAGACCTGCCCGAGCAGAAACTCGGCGCGGGCGGTCAGCTCGCGGTCTCGGATGCCGACGATGCCCTCGCGCAGCGACGTGACGGCCTCGATCCAGTTGCCCGCCCGCACGTCGGTCTCGGCGAGGGCGAGGCGCATCCGGGCCGCCCACACCTCGCGCACGTCCGACCGGTCGAGCCCCTCGCGCAGCGCGAGCGCGGCGTCCTCGTACTGCTCCGCCGCCACGAGCGTGCGGCCCAGCCAGAACCACGCCTCGTCGACGAGCTTGGGCTCGCCTGCCTCGATGACCTCGCGGAACTTCTCCTCGGCCCCGGACCAGTCGCCCTGGTAGAAGCGCGCCTTCCCGATCAGCAGCAGGGCGTCGTCGACCCACTTCGAGTTGGGATGCTCGCGCAGCAGGTCGGCCCCCTTCTCGATGGACTTCTCGAAGCCCGCGCGCTGCTCGCCGCCCTCGCGGGGCTCGTAGAACAGCGCGAGGTAGCGCTCGCGGTCGACCCGGGTCTCGGCCTTGAGGAGCTGCTCCTCCTCGCGGTTGAACTCGATCTTGGCGTTGTAGAAGGTGTTGTAGTACGACGTGAAGTTGTCGTAGCGCTGCCCGAAGATCCGGCTGCACCCGGCGAGGGCGGACCCCAGCACGAGCACGGCGAGGAGGGCGGGGAGACGGCGCATCGGCACGAGGAGGTGATCGGGACCCAGGGACCGGCTAACGCCGAGGAGAATACGAAATTGTGCGGGGCGGGCAAGCAACGAACGACGGGCTACGAACGACGAGCGGGATGTCCGTTCGTCGCTCGCCGCTCGTACCTCGTCGCTCGCCTAGAGCTGGCTCACATGGACCATGTTCGTCAGGCCCTTCGCCGGGAGGGGGAGGCCGGCGGTGATGATGATCTTGTCGCCGGGCTTGGCCACGCCGCGCTCGGTCAGGATGCGGCGGACGGTGCCGATGCCGTCGTCGGTGTGGTGCTGGAAAGGAACGCCGATGCCCTGCGTCCCCCAGACGAGAGCGAGCCGCCCGACGACCCGCTGCTCGTCGGTGAAGGCGTAGACCGGCACTGAGGGCCGGTGGCGCGCCACGGCCTGCGCCGTCGAGCCGGAGTGGGTGAGGCAGGCGATCGCCACCGCCCCGACCTTGCGCGCTAGCTCGACGGCGGTGTAGGAAATGGCCTCGGTCACGCGGCTCCCGTCGGGGTGGACCTCCGGGGTGACCTGCCAGCTGCCGAGGTTGCGGCGGTTCTGCTCGGCGGTGCGGATGATGCCGGCCATCGCCTCGACGGCGCGGACGGGGTAGGTGCCGGCGGCGGTCTCGCCGGAGAGCATCACCGCGTCGGAGCCGTCGAGCACGGCGTTGGCCACGTCCGAGGCTTCGGCGCGCGTCGGGCGCGGGTTCTCGATCATCGACTCGAGCATCTGCGTCGCCGTGATGACCGGCGTCGCGGCCTCGAGGCACTTGCGGATGATGCGCTTCTGCACGATCGGCACCTCCTGCATCGGCATCTCGATGCCGAGGTCGCCGCGCGCGATCATGACGCCGTCCACCTTGCCCAGGATCTCGTCGAAGTGGTCGACCGCCTCGGGCTTCTCGATCTTGGCGATCACCCCGACCTCGCGCCCGCTCTCGCGGACGCGCTCCAGGAGGGCGTCCACGTCGCTCACCGTGCGGACGAACGAGAGCGCGACGAGGTCCACGTTGTTGGCCAGCCCGAACGCGAGGTCGTCGAGGTCCTTTTCCGTCATCGACGGGCGGGAGGTGCGGATGTGCGGCAGGTTGACGCCCTTCTTCGAGCGCAGCGGACCGCCGACGACCACCTCGGTGGCAACGTCGGCCCCGTGGGTCTCGGTGACGCGCAGTTCGATCAGCCCGTCGTCGATCAGGATGCGCCCGCCGGGCTCCAGGTCGTCGGCGAGCGAGTCGTAGGAGACGAAGGCGCGCTCCTGGGTGCTGACCTCCAGCGGCTCGCTCGTGAGCACGAGGGTCTGGCCTTGCTCGATCGGCACGCTCCCCTCGGCCATGTTGCCGAGCCGGATTTTGGGGCCCTGCAGGTCCTGGAGGATCGGGACGACGCGGCCGGCGCGCTCGGCCTCCTCCCGGACGAGCCGGATCGTCGCCCGGTGGTCGTCGTGGGTGCCGTGGGAGAAGTTCAGCCGGGCCACGTCCATGCCCGCGCCGATCAGTCCGCGGATGACGTCGGGGCTGGAGCTAGCGGGGCCGAGGGTGCAGACGATTTTGGTGCGGCGTTCCATGAGGTCGAGAGCGAGAGCAGCGGGGTGAGACGGAAGATACTCCGCCTCACGACCTCAGACGGGGCTGAAGCAGCGTCCAGCGCTCGGGACGCCTTCTCCCTGCCCCGCACCCAGAGGCGCGTCATGTCTCTCGTTCGCCAGCTCATCGCAGGGCCTCGTCTGTGCGGGGCCGCTGCAGAGCTCGGAGGCTCAGGAGCATGCCGCGCGCGTCCGGGTCCGCCAGCAGGTTGTGTGCCTGGACCTCGACGGACTGCCACGCCCCTTCGGCTGCCCGGAAGCGCACCTGCCCGCCCTCCTGCCTTACCAGTTCGTCGAACGCCTTCCGTACCGGCCGGATATCCTCCGCATGGACGAAGAGGAGCCCTGCCGCTCCGGCGACCTCGTCCGGCCTGTGGCCGAGCAGCGGCTCGATGGCCGCGCTCTGGTACTGCACCGTTCCGTGGCAGTCTACCAGCGAAAGCGTGTACGAGGGGAGTCCTTTCTGCGCGGTGGTTTCCATGGTCCTCTTCCTAGCGTAGGCGAACGAACAGTGGCGGCGGGCCTCCAGTGTCGCACGGGGGCGGGACGCTGCACGCGGTGTCACTCTACCTACTTACTGCAAGAAGAGGCTCCCGCCTATCGGGATGCATAGTATTCTGACATAGGGGAGACCCTATTCCCGCGCCTGTGCCCACGCCACCCTAGCGCGCTTCGCGAAGCCACAATCCTGACCTCGCGAGCCTGACCTCGCAGCCGCTCACACGCCCTAGCTGCCCGCCACGCGGCCGGAGGTGCGCACCCAGTCCACGGCGAAGCGCATCAGCTCGCTCGCGTTCTTGAGGTCCATCTTGCGCTTGATGTTGGCGCGGTAGGACTCGATCGTCTTGATGCTCAGGTTGAGCCGGTCGGCAACTTCGCGCGTGGGGACGCCCTGGCCGAGGAGTTGGAGTACCTCCAGTTCGCGGTCGGAGAGCTGGCCGACGCCGCCTTTTTCAGGGTCGCTCGTGCCCTCCACGGCGCGGCGCAGCAGCTTCGCCGAGAGCTCGTCGCTGAGGTAGAGCTCGCCGCCCATGACCTTGTCGATGGCCGAGGCGATCTCGGCCGTGGCGCGCTGCTTCATCACGTAGCCCTGCGCCCCGGCCCGCAGCGCACGCTCCGCGTAGAACGACTCGTCGTGCATCGACATCATCAGGATCGGCATCTCGACGCTCCGCTCGCGGATCTGCTTGACGAGTTCGAGGCCGCTCAGGCCCTGCAGCGATACGTCGATGATGGCGAGGTCGAACGCCTCATCGGAGGCCAGGTCGAGCGCCTCTGGGGCCGAACCCACCTGGGCCGTCACCTCGTAGCCGTCGAGTTGGTCGATGAGCTGTTCGATCCCCTGGCGCACGATCGGATGGTCGTCCACCACCAGCATCCGCACCCGGTTGGTCTCCACGCTCGCCATAGTCAGTCCCGTCTAGGAGTCAGAAAAACAGTCCGCACCAGGCTTATCCGCATTATTCCAAAGCCCAGGCACGCACGTCCGCTAGGCCGAATATACAACGTTCGATGCCTGAAAGGGAGACCGCACTTTGCCCTCATCATCGGGTGCACACATCGTCTTGAGGCTACTCTTTGTCTTGAGGCAACTCTGCCGCTGGGCACCAAGCTCCGCCCTTTCGTCCGTAGCTTGGCCCCGCCTCTTCCCTGCCTGTGCCGATCTGCCCGCCCATGCCCTCGCCCTGGTTCCGCCGTCTCCTCTGGATTGCGGTGCTCGTCGGTGCTGGCGCGCTGCCGGCGCAGGCGCAGGCGCTGATCGGGGCGGTGCCGGCTGCGGCTGACACGACGCGTCCGTGGGGGCTCGACCATACTCTTCGTCTCCGCGCCGACACTCTGCGCGCGGAGAAGAGACCGGTCAGCGCGTGGCGGATCACTGCCGTCACGGGCCTCAGCGTCGGGGCGGGCCTAGCGGTGCTGGAGACGCAGCGGCGGCGCTGGTGGGCCGACCGCAACCCGCGCTTCCGCGTCCTCAACGACTGGGCGTACGTGCGCTGGAGCGACAAGATTGGGCACGTCTACTCGTCGTCGTTCTTCACCCGGTACTACCGGGCCTCGTTCGAGTGGGCGGGCGTCTCGGAGCGGACGGCCCCGCTGTGGGCGGCGGGGGCGGCGTGGACGCAGATGCTCTACTACGAGATCCTCGACGGCTTCGGCCCGATCTGGGGCTTCTCCCCCGGCGACCTGGCCTTCAACACGGTCGGCGTCGGGTTCACGACGGCGCAGGCCTACGTCCCGGCCCTGAACGCGTTCACGCTCAAGGCGAGCTACTGGCCCAGCGGCTGGGAGGGCAAGAACTTCACCGACGACTACGCCGGGCAGACGTTCTGGCTGACGGCCAACCCGCACCGCCTCGCCCCGGCCGGGGCCTTCAAGGAGGCGATGCCGGAGTGGCTAAACCTCGCCGTCGGCTACGCCGCCCGCGACCGCGACGAGATCGACTTTCTCACGACGAGCTACGTCTACCTCGCGCTCGACATCGAGCCGACCATCCTGCCGCTCCGAGGCAAGGCGTGGGAGACCGTGGCCGGGTGGCTGCGCCATGTCCACTTCCCCGCGCCCGGCATCCGGCTGACGCCGCGCCCGGCGTTCGTGCTGGTGGCGTACTGAGGGCTGGTTCGGCGCAGAGGGGGTTCTTGCGGCGTGGAGGGCGGGGAAAGCGAGGAGAGACGAGAGCGTCGGCGCAGAGCGCGGCGGGGTCGGTACCTTTCTCGGCTTTCATTTCCATTCCCTCCATTCCCTCCGTCTGACAGGCCCCTGACGCTGCGATTTCGTACCTTGCACGGACTGCGAACCTGCCAACGCCCGCCCCCTCATGGAGCCTACCGACGACCTCGGCGGCACGCCCTCCAACGGCGCGCCGTCTAACCGCATCATCCCGATCAACATCGAGGAGGAGATGCGCTCCTCCTACATCGACTACTCGATGTCGGTCATCGTCAGCCGGGCGCTGCCGGACGTGCGCGACGGCCTGAAGCCGGTCCAACGCCGCGTCCTCTACGGGATGAACGACCTCGGGCTGACGCCCGGCAAGGCGCACCGCAAGAGCGCCCGTATCGTCGGCGAGGTGCTCGGCAAGTACCACCCGCACGGCGACCAGTCGGTTTACCAGGCGATGGTGAGGCTCGCGCAGGAGTTCTCGATGCGGACCCCGCTCGTAGACGGGCAGGGCAACTTCGGCTCGGTCGACGGCGACGCCGCCGCCGCGATGCGCTACACCGAGGCGCGGATGACGCCCGCCGCCGCCGCCCTCCTCGACGACCTCGAAAAGGAGACCGTCGAGTTCGTCCCCAACTTCGACGACTCGCTGGAGGAGCCGACCGTCTTCCCGGCGGCGCTCCCGAACCTCCTGATGAACGGCGCGTCGGGCATCGCTGTCGGGATGGCGACCAACATCCCGCCGCACAACCTCCCGGAGCTCGTCGACGGCATCGTCGCGCTCATCGACGACCCGGAGATGGGAAACGACGACCTCGCCGAGCACATCAAAGCGCCGGACTTCCCGACGGGCGGGGTGATCTACGGCCATAGCGGCGTCCGGCAGGCGTACCGCACCGGGCGCGGGCGCTGCGTGATCCGCGCCACGATGCACGAGGAGGTGCTGCGCGGGTCCCGCAACGCGCTCATCGTAACCGAAATCCCGTACCAGGTCAACAAGAGCACGCTGATCGAGAAGATCGCCGCGAGCGTGCGCGACAAGCGGATCGAGGGCATCTCGGACATGCGCGACGAGTCCGACCGCGACGGGATGCGGATCGTGATGGAGCTCAAGAAGGACGCCGTCCCGGCCGTCGTCCAGAACCAACTCTTCAAGTACACCCAGCTCCAGCAGACGTTCGGGATCAACATGGTCGCGCTCGTCGGCGGGCGTCCCCGGACGCTGACGCTGCGCGAGACCGTGCAGCACTACATCGACCACCGGCACGAGATCGTCCTGCGCCGGACGGAGTTCGACCTCCGCAAGGCCGAGGAGCGGGCCCACATCCTGGAGGGCCTCGTCGTCGCCCTCGACCACCTCGACGAGGTGATCGCGATCATCCGCCACTCGGCCGACACGGAGTCGGCCCGGCGCAACCTGATGGCGGGGCTCTACCCCGAGCAGCTCACGCCGGAGCAGCGCCAGCGCCTCGAACTGCCGGCCGGCGGCACGTCCGAGGCCGACGCCCTCTTCGCGCTCAGTGAGGCCCAGGCCGACGCCATCCTCGCGCTCCGCCTCTCGCGGCTCACCGGCCTCGCGCGCGAGCAGATCATGGCCGAGTACCGCGAGATCCTCCAGGAGATCGAACGCCTGGGGAGCATCCTCGCCTCGCGCGAGCTGCGGATGCAGATCGTCAAGGACGAACTCGTCGCCATGCGCGAGCGCTTCGGCAACGAGCGCCGGACCGAGATCGACTACGTCGGCGGCGGCGACATCGACTGGGAGGACCTGATCGAGGACGAGCCGGTGATCGTGACGGTCAGCCACCAGGGCCTCGTCAAGCGGACCTCGATCACCGAGTACCGCCAGCAGGGGCGCGGCGGGCGCGGGCTGATCGGGGCCGGCACGCGCGACGAAGACTTCGTCGAGCACCTGTTCACGTCGAGCACGCACGACTACATGCTCTTCTTCACCGACGCCGGGCAGTGCTACTGGCTGCGCGTCTACGAAGTCCCCGAGGGCGGGCGCACCGCGAAGGGCCGGAGCATCCGCAACCTGATCCAGATCGCCCAGGACGACCGCGTCCGCGCCGTGCTCTCGGTCCCGAAGGCCGACTTCGAGAGCGAGGCGTTCTTGGAGAACCACCACGTCCTGATGGCGACCAAACGCGGGCAGGTCAAGAAGACCTCGCTTCACGCCTTCCGCCGCCCCCTCGTCACCGGCATCATCGCCATCGACATCGTGGAGGGCGACGAGCTGATCGAGGCCAAGCTCACCGACGGCGACACCGAGGTCATCCTCGGCGCGACGAACGGGAAGACCGTCCGCTTCCACGAGTCCGACGCCCGCCCGATGGGCCGTAAGACGCGCGGCGTGCGCGGGATGAGCCTGGACGACGACGACGAACTGGTCGGGATGCTCGCCGTCAAGCGCGACGGCGCGAGCGTGCTGACGGTCTCTGAGCGCGGCTACGGCAAGCGCAGCCCGCTCGAGGAGTACCGCCTCCAAAGCCGCGGCGGCAAGGGCATCTTCACGATGAAGACGACCCCGAAGACGGGCCGCCTCGTCGCGCTCAAGAGCGTGATCGACGAGGACGACCTGATGATCGTCACCCAGAACGGCATCACGATCCGCATGCGGGTCGCCGGCATCCGCGAGATGGGCCGCAACACGCAGGGCGTCCGCGTGATCAACCTCAAGCCCGGCGACGCGATCGCCGACGTGGCCCGCCTCATCCTGGATGTGGACGACGAGGCCATGACGTCTCCGAGCGGCGATGGTTCGGCTGCGCTCACCACAGGCTCCGCGGCCGAACCGACAGCGGAAACGCCCGAAGCACCGGAGACGGCGTAGGACCTAGTCCACCGGCGCGAAGCGGACGGCGAGGCCGCCGCCCGGCGCGAGGTCTACGCGGAACGGCTCGCCCGCCCGCACCTCGCGCGTCTCGACGACGTAGTCCAGCGGGTTCGTCTCCCAGTCGGCGTCGTCCCCGTCGCGGTACACGGTCGCGGTGTAGGTGCGCCCGGCGTCGAGGAAGCCAAGCGCCACGTCGACGGTGCGCAGCGCGGCGTCGTTCTTCGCACCGAGGTACCAGTCCTCCGAGTTCCGGTCCTTGCGGGCGATGGTGACATAGTCGCCGATCTTGGCTTCGAGCACGCGCGTGTCGGCCCAGTCGACGGGGACCTCCTTGATGAACTGGAAGGCGTCCAGGTGCGGGGCGTAGTTCTCGACGAGGTCGGCGGCCATGTGGAGCGGGCTGTAGAGGACGACGTAGAGCGCAAGCTGCCCGGCGAGCGTCGTCGGGACGGCGTTGGCACCCTCCCCCTCGGCGTCGAGGTCGAAGATGCCGGGCGTGAAGTCCATCGGGCCGGCGAGCATCCGGGTGAAGACGAGCGTCGGGACGTGGTCGGGGCCGTTGCCGCCGCCCCAGGCGGCGTTGTACTCCTGCCCTCGCGCGCCCTCGCGCGTCATCAGGTTGGGGTAGGTCCGGCGGAGGCCGGTGTCCTTGACCGGCTCGTGGATGTTGACCGACACCTGGTGCCGCGCCGCGGCCTCGACCGAGCGCTGGTAGTGGTTCACCATCGCCTGCCCGTAGTTCCACTCGCGCGTCGTGTCGCCTGCGGCGGTGACGTGCGGAAAGTGCATCCCCCAGTCGACGTAGCCCGTCTTGACGGCCCGCACGCCGAGGCGGTTCATGAGCGCGAAGGCGTCGTCAAGTTGGGCCTCGTAGTTCGGGATGCCGCCGCCGGTCTCGTGGTGCCCGATGAGGCGGGTGCCGCGCTCGCGGGCGTAGGCCGCCAGCCCCTCGAGGTCGTAGTCGGGGTACGGCTCGGTGAAGGAGAAGGCGGACTTGCCGGCGGTCCAGTCGCCGTCCCAGCCCCGGTTCCAGCCCTCGACGAGGACGCCGTCGAAGCCGTGCTCGGCGGCGAAGTCGATGTAGCGCCGGGCGTGCTCGGTCGTCGCGCCGTGGTTAGGCCCGCTGCTCCAGGACCACTGGCCGAGGTGCATCGCCCACCAGATGCCGACGTACTTGCCGGGCTGCGCCCACGACACGTCGCCGAGCGCGTTCGGCTCGTTGAGGTTGAGGACGGTATAGTTCGTGACGAGGTCGCCCGGCGTGTCGCCGATGAGAAGCACGCGCCACGGCGAGCGGTGCGGCGCTTCGGCATAGACCCGGACGCCGGTACTCCACGGCGCGAGGTCAGCCTGGAACGCGGTCGGCCCGACGCGGCGAAGCTGCATCGCCGCGTAGTCTACGAGGGCGGCCTCGTGAACGGCGACGAACGGCCCACCGCTGGGAAACGCCATTGTCATCGGCGTGTGGAGCACGTAGCCCGCCCGGTCCAGGGGCGACTGCTCGTAGAGGTACTCGTAGCGGTTGTTCTCGTACGCCCGAATCCACCACGCCTCCGGGTTCTCGGCGAAGCGGAACGCGGTCAGCTCGTCTATGATCTCGAACGGCCCGAGGGTCCACTGCTCAGGCCACTCGTACCGGAACCCGACCCCGTCGTCGAAGACCCGGAAGACCAGATTCATCTCGCGCGCGTGTCGCCCGAGCAGTTGCGACAGCGTGAGCCGCAGCTCGTTGTGGTGATCGCGGACCTGCTCGACCTCGCCCCACGGCTGCGTCCACGTCTCGTCGACCGTGTTCCGCGCCGTGTCTCTGATCCGCATCCCCACCCCGAGCGTGTCGCTGCGCCCGAGCACAATCCCGAGGCGCGACGGGAGGACGAGCGGCTGCCCGTCGCGGTCCACGCGGTAGGTCGGCGCGCCGTCCGAGGTGAGATCGACGGTGACGACGATGCGTCCGTCGGGCGAGGCGACCGTAGCGGGCTGCGCCGTCACAGCGCCAGCCAGGAAAAGGGCGAGGGCGAAGACAAGGGCATGGTACATGGCGAAGCGATGGGGTAGTTCACGAGAAGAACAGCCAGACCGCGCCAACGAGCGCGACGAGGAGGACGGTCAGGATGCCGTCGGTGCGGCGCCAGCCGGGGGCGGGCGAGGGAGCCTGCCCCGCGCCGGCATCGTCGGCCGTGGCGAAGGTCAACCCGGCGATCTGCGCGCGCGGCGGCGGGGCCGTCGCAAGGCTCACCGCGACGAGCACGGCGACGCAGACGGCGAAGAGTAGGATGGCGATGTGGAGAAAGTTGATCTCGGCGAGGGTTGCCGCCAGCGACCCGGCGGCGAGGCCGGTCTGGTCGGGGCCGTGGACGGCCTCCAGCGCCAGCCGCCCGAGGCCGAGGGCGAGCCCGACGAGGAGCGAGGCAAGGGCCCCCTGCGCGTTCGCCCGCGACCAGAGCAGGCCGAACAGGAAGACGGCGGCAATCGGCGGCGAGATGTAGGCCTGGACCGACTGGATGTAGACGTACAGCCCCCCCTCGGCGGCCTCGACGAACGGAATCCACGCCAGCCCGAGGACGGTCAGCGCGACCGTCGAGAGCCGCCCGACCCAGACGAGCTGCCGCTCCGACGCCTCGGGCCGGAGCCGCTTGTAGACGTCCCAGGTGATGAGCGTGGACGACGAGTTGAAGACGCTCGAGAGCGACGACATGAGCGCCGCCAGGAGGCCCGCGATCACGAGGCCGCGCAGCCCCGCCGGCAGGAGGGTCGCCACCAGCTTCGGGAGCGCCTCGTTCGCGTTGCCGAGCGTCATCGCGCCCTGCGCGACGAGCGCCGCCGCTAGCATCCCCGGCAGCACGAAGATGAACAGCGGCAGGAGCTTCAGGAAGCCCGCGAAGATCGTCCCCCGCCGCGCCTCGTCCACCGAGCGCGCCGAAAGCGTGCGCTGCACGATGAACTGGTCCGTGCACCAGTACCACACCCCCAGGATCGGCGCGCCGAACAGGATGCCGGTCCACGGGAAGTCCGGGTCCGTCGCCGGCTTCCACATGTCGAAGAAGTCCGGCCCGACTTCGGCCGCGAGCGCGTCCCATCCGCCGACGGCGGCCAGCCCAGCGACCGTCACTGCTGCGGCTCCGCCGACGAGCACGAACGTCTGCAAGAGGTCCGTGTAGAGCACCGCCCGGAGACCGCCAAAGACGGTGTACGCGCCCGTCGCCAGGACCACGACGAACGCGCCCGTCCAGAACGGCACCCCGATCGCCGAGAACACGACCGCCCCGGCAAAGATGGTCACCGAGATTTTGGTCAGGACGTAGGCCAGGATGCTGACGGTCGCCAGGTACCACCGCGCGCCGGCCGAGTAGCGCCGCTCCAGGAACTCGGGCATCGTGAAGACGCCGCTCGTGAGGTAGAACGGCACGAACACCCAGCCGAGGAGCAGCAGAATCAGCGAGGCCAGCACCTCGAACTGCCCCGGCGCCACCCCGCTCGTCGCCCCCGACCCGGCCAGGCCGACGAGGTGCTCGCTCCCGATGTTCGAGGCGAAGAGCGACGCGCCGATGACGAACCACCCGACGTTGCGCCCGGCGAGGAAGTAGTCCGCTGAGTCCTCACCGCCCTGCCGCCGCTCCCGCAGCGTCCCGGCGATCGCCACGCCGAAGACGACGGCGAAGTAGAGCGCGATGACGCCCCAGTCGAGCGAGCCGAGACCGAGTTCCATGAGCTATGCAGGCAGCGTGCGAAGCGCAAGTATAGCGATGCGCGCACTCCCCGTCACGGGGCGGCGCTGCTCACCCAGGCCGTCCACCACAGGTCGCGGAGCATCGTCGCCCCGGCCGCGAGGCGGCCGACGGTGAAGCGCTCGTGCGCGGCCCCTGTCGTCTCCGGCCCGAACGGCTCGGCGAGGTCGAGTTCGTAGAGGCGCTCGACGAGGCGGTGGCTGTCGTCGATGTACGACCAGATGGCCGGCCGCAGCTTCCCGAAGCTCTGGGGCGGTTCCACGAGCGCGGCCTCGACCTGCGGCAGCGTGATGCGCGCCTGCACGTAGGTGCTCTCGAACCGGCCGTGGAAGCCGCGCTCGGTCGTGAAGCCGCGTGGGTTGTCGCCCACCCAGCCGTTGAAGTGGATCGTCGTGTGGTGCGGGTTCGACGCGTCGGCGACGTAGTGCCCGAGGATGCCCGCGTCGTTCAGGATGCGGGCCTCGATCCAGGCGCGCTCGGCCTCGCTCTCCGACGCCCTCCACAGCCGGAAGCCGACGCGAAGCTGCTGGGTGAGTTCGAGCATCTGGTACGGCAGCAGCCCCACCGTGCTCGGTCGCTCGCCGTGGACGAACAGCGAGTCGACGAAGGCGAGGCGGTCGGGCGCGTCCAGCGCCCCGGGCGGGACCAGCTCGAGGTCGACGTAGTGCTCCGGGGCGCGGGCCGCGTTGAGGGCCGGGTCGAAGCCGCGCTCGACCCAGTCGCGCCAGCGGTCCGGCTCGGGGTTGAGGTAGGCGAGGTGCTCGGTGGCGTCGCGGAAGAAGACCGGCATTGCCTCGGGGAGCGCCGCCGTCGCCGCGTGCCCGATCAGGCGGTGGCCGTGCTCGCCCCAGCGCGGCTCCGGCAAGGCTAAGCCGAGGAGCGAGACCAGCAGGGCGGGCGCGAGAAGTCCGAGGCGCATGGGTTCGGGGGTCTAGCGACGAGAGCGAGCACGGGGGTTTCTAGCCAAAAAGCGCCTCCCACAGGGTGAGAGACGCTTTCGGAATGTGGAGCTAAGGAGATTCGAACTCCTGACCTCTGCAATGCCATTGCAGCGCTCTACCAACTGAGCTATAGCCCCAGCGCACGCCGTTTCCGGCAGGGCGGACAATCTACCATGCGCAGGCGCGGCGTGTCAATGGAGACCGGGCGAAGACCCAGAGGGCCGCAGACACGGGGTGCCGTAGACACGGGGTGCCGTAGACACGGGGTGCCGTAGACACGGGGTGCCGTAGACACGGGGTGCCCTACCCGTCGGCACGGTATCTTCCAGCCCCTTCTCCCCTCACTGCCTGACCATGCCCGGCGCCTCTACCCAACCGGTCCGCATCGCCAAGTTCGGCGGCACGTCGGTGGCGACGCCGGAGCGGGTGCGCGAGGTGGTCCGGCTGGTCGCGGCGATGCCGGAGCGCCGGGCCGTGGTGACCTCGGCCTTCGGCGGGGTGACGGACCAGCTGCTCGGCGCGATCCAGGCCGCGAAGGGGCGGACGGGCGAGCACCGCTCGGTCCTCGGCGCGCTCCGCGCCCGCCACGCCGAAGCGCTCGGCGCGCTCGCGCCCGAAGCCGAGCGAGAGGCCCTGCGCGATCACCTCGACGCGGTCTTTGGCGCGACCGCCGAGCTGCTGCACGGGGTCTACCTGCTGCGCGACTGCTCGCTGCGCTTCCAGGACGCGATCATCTCGGCGGGCGAGCGCCTGTCTGCTCCGCTCGTCGCCGCCGCCTTCCGGCAGGCGGGGCACGACGCCGTCGCGCTCGATGCCACGCACCTCGTCCGTACCGACGACGACTTCGGCGAGGCCGCCGTCGACTTCGCCGCGACCCGGACGCTCGTCCAGGACCGCTTCGCCGGACTCGACCCCGGCTTGGTCCCCGTCGTCACCGGCTTCCTAGCCTCGACTGCCGAGGGCGTCACGACGACGCTCGGGAGGTCGGGGAGCGACTACACGGCAACGATTCTTGGCGGGGCGCTCGACGCTGCCGAGGTCGTGATCTGGACCGACGTGGACGGGGTGCTCTCGGCTGACCCGCGCATCGTGCCCGAGGCGTTTACCCTCCCGCACCTCTCGTACCGCGAGGCGGCGGAGCTGGCCCACTTCGGCGCGAAGGTGCTGCACCCGCGCACGATGCGCCCGCTCGAGAAAGCGCGCATCCCGCTTCGGATCAAAAACACGATGCAGCCCGAGGCCCACGGCACGCTCGTCACCGCCGACCCGCCGCCGAGCGAAGGGTCGATCAAAGCGGTCACATCGGTTCGCGACGCCGCGCTCGTGACGCTCGAAGGGGCGGGCATCCTCGGCGTGCCCGACCTCACGGCGCGCGCCTTCGCCGCCCTCGCCGAGGCCGAGGTGCCGGTCCTGCTGATCGCCCAGGCCTCCAGCGAGGGCAGCCTGTGCTTCGCCGTGCGCGGGGCCGACGCTGCGGAGTCGGTCCGCGTACTCGACCGGGCGTTCGAGCGCGAGTGCGAGCGCGGCGATCTCCACGGCATTGCGGCTCAGTCCGACCTCGCCGTGATCGCCGGGGTTGGCGACGGGATGCAGCACGCCTCCGGCCTCGCGGGCAGGATGTTCGCTACCCTCGGCCGCGCCCGCGTCAACGTCCTCGCGATTGCCGAGGGCGCGAGCGAGCACAACCTCTCAGCCGTCATCCGCGACGCTGACGCGCCGCACGCGGTCGAGGCGCTGCACGAGGCCTTCGCGCTCCGCCGCACGCGGGCGCATGTCGTCCTCGTCGGCACAGGGACGATTGGTGCGCGGCTCCTCGGCCTTCTCCACTGGCAGGCGCCGGAGCTGGGGGAGCGACAGCGGCTGCACCTCCGCCTGGTCGGCCTCGCCGACAGCCGGCGGCTCGCATGGGATGAAGCCGGGATCGGGTTCGACGCGGCCCTCGACCGGCTCGAAGAGACTGGAGGCGACGTGCTCGGCCCCCTCACCGAGCGCGTCACCGGGGCGCGGCTCGAACGGCTCGTCGTGGTCGACGCGACGGCGTCCGAGGCGGTGGCGCGCCGCTATCCCGAGTGGCTGCGTGCCGGGGCCGCGGTCGTCACCCCGAACAAGCAGGCCAACACCCTCGGCGAGGACGTCTACAAGTCCGTCCGCGACGCGGCCCGAGACGGCGAGGCACCCTACCTCTACGAGACGACGGTCGGCGCAGGCCTGTCGGTTATCTCGACGCTCCGCGACCTTGTCCGCACCGGCGACACCGTGCGCCGGATCGAGGGCGTGCTCTCGGGGACGCTCGCGTTCGTCTGCAACGCGATGCGCGAGGGCGCGGCGTTTTCCGAGGCCGTCCGCGCCGCCGCCGACGCGGGCTACACCGAACCGGACCCCCGCGACGACCTCTCGGGCGACGACGTAGGCCGCAAGCTGACGATCCTCGCCCGCGAGCTAGGTCTCCAGCCCGACGCCGTCCGGGTCGAGTCGCTCGTCCCCGACGCACTCCGAGATGTGCCGCTCACCGACTTCTGGGAGCGGCTGCCCGACGCCGACGCCGCGTGGCGCCACCGGCTCGCCGAGGCCGACGGCCAGGTGCAGTACGTCTCCGTCCTCACGCCCGAGGCGATCCGCGCCGGGGTCGAGGTGCTGCCGCCGGACTCGCCGCTGGCGGACCTCCGCGGCGCGGCCAACGTCGTCGCCTTCCACACCGCCCGCTACGCCGCCGACCCGCTCGTCGTGCAGGGTCCGGGTGCGAGCGCCGAGATCACCGCCTCCGTCCTCCTCGCCGACATCGTCCGGGCCGCCGAAGCGATGCGGTGAGCCGCCCCCTCGTCCCGATGACTTCCGACCCTCGACCTCCGACCCCCGACCCGCTCCGCATCGCCCTCGTCGGGACGGGCCGGATGGGACAGGCCGTCGAGGCCGTCGTCGCGGACAGCCCGCACACCATCGTCGCCCGGTTCGACGCGGCGCACCCGCTCGCGGACGTGCGCGACCCCGAGGACGAGCTGCACGGCGCCGACCTCGCCATCGACTTCTCAGCCCCGGACGTGGCGCTCGACCACCTCCACCAGTACTGCTTCTGGGGCCTCGACGCGGTCGTCGGGACGACGGGCTGGACGGACGACCTGGCGAAGGTCGAGGGGTGGGTTGAGGAAGGGCAGAACGGGGTGCTGTGGGCCCCGAACTTCTCGCTCGGCGTGGCCGTCCTCGTTCGGGCAATCCGGGGCGCACTCCCGCTCCTCGACCGGCTCGCCGACTACGACCCATTCGTCCACGAGACCCACCACACGGGCAAGGTCGACAGCCCGAGCGGGACGGCGCTGATGCTGGCCGACGAACTGCTCGCCGGCCTCGGCCGTAAGACCCGCACCGAGACCGAGACGCAGCACGGCCGGATCGACCCCGACGCGCTCCACGTTACCTCGGCGCGTGCTGGATATGTCTTCGGTGAGCACACCGTCGGGTTCGACAGCCCGGTCGACCGGCTCACGTTTCGGCACATGGCGAAGGGCCGTGCGGTGTTCGCCGCCGGAGCCGTCCGCGCCGCCGCGTGGGTCCACGGCCGCACCGGCCTCTTCACGCTCGACGACATGCTGGAGGAGGTGAGCCGGGAGTCCGAGGGATAATCCGGCGTGGAGAGTGGGGAGAGCGAGGAGGGACGAGAGCGTTGGCGCAGAGCGCGGCGGCCTCGGTACCTTTCTCGGCTCTTATTTCCATTCCCTCCATTCCCTCCATTCCCTCCATTCCCTCCATTCCCTCCATTCCCTCCATTCCCTCCATTCCCTCCATTCCCTCCATTCCCTCTGCGCCGTCATGCCCGACCTCCTCTTCCGCGGCACCGCCCCTGCCCTCGTCACCCCGTTCACGCCGGACGACCGGATCGACGAAGCTGCCTTCCGCCGCCTGGTCGACTTCCAGATCGACGGCGGGATGGAGGCGCTCGTGGTCCTCGGGACGACGGGTGAGAACCCGACGGTCACGCATGACGAGCGGCGTTTGCTGATCGACCTCGCCCTCGACCAAGCGGCCGGCCGCGTACCGGTCATCGTCGGGACCGGGACGAACGACACGGCCGAGAGCGTGACCTTCTCGAAGGAGGCCGCCGACGCCGGGGCCGACGCGCTCCTCGTGGTCGGGCCGTACTACAACAAGCCGACGCCCGCCGGACTGCTCCGCCACGTCTCCCTCATTGCCGACGCGACCGACGCGCCGATCCTGCTCTACAACGTCCCCGGTCGCACCGGCTCCAACATCACCGCCGAGACTACGCTGAGCATTGCCGAGGTGGTGCCGAGCGTGTTTGGGACGAAGGAGGCGAGCGGCGACCTCGCCCAGATCACCGACCTCCTCGCCCACCGGCCCGACGGGTTTGGGGTCTACTCCGGCGACGACGACATGACGCTCGCGATGCTCGCTCTCGGCGCGGACGGCCTCGTCTCGGTCATCGGCAACGCCGTCCCCGGTGCGGTCTCTGGGATGGTGAGACTCGGGCTGCGGGGCGACTTCGAGACGGCACGGGCGCAGCACTTTGCGCTCCTCGGCGCGATGCGAGCGTCGTTCTTCGAGGCCAACCCCGGTCCGGTCAAAGCTGTGCTTGCCGAGATGGGGATGCTGCACGAGTCGGTCCGCTCGCCTCTCGCCCCCGTCACAGCCGAGACGCGCCGCCGCGTCCTCGACGCCTACCGCCCGCACATCGCAGCGGCTATCCCTTCCTGAGGGCGCAGCATGCTGCGCCCCTACGTTCACTTCACCCGCATCCATGTCTGACCTCCGCCAGCGCATCGAGCACCACGTCGCCGCCGACACGCTCGACCGCGACGCCGCCCTCGCCGACTTCAGCGCCTTCCTCGACGCCCTCGAAGCCGGCACCGTCCGCTCGGCCGAGCGCGGTGCGGACGGCGCGTGGCACGCCAACGGCTGGGTGAAGGAGGGCATCCTCCTCGGCTTCCGGCTCGGCGACATCGTGGACTACTCCGACGGCCCGTTCGCCTTCTTCGACAAGGCGACCTACCCGACGCAGCCGCTCAGCCTCGACCGGGGCGTCCGCATCGTCCCCGGCGGCTCGACCATCCGGCGCGGGAGCTACGTCGCGGCCGGGGTCGTGTGCATGCCACCGATGTACATCAACGTCGGGGCCTACGTGGACGAGGGAACGATGGTCGACTCGCACGCACTCGTCGGGAGCTGCGCGCAGATCGGGAAGCGCGTGCACCTCTCGGCGGCCGCCCAAGTCGGTGGCGTGCTCGAACCCATCGGGGCCGTGCCGGTCGTGATCGAGGACGATGTGTTCGTCGGCGGCGGATGCGGGGTCTACGAGGGCTGCGTGGTCCGCGAAGGGGCCGTCCTCGCGGCGGGGGTCATCCTCACCGGCTCGGCGCGGGTCTACGATCTCCCGAACGAGACCGTCCTCCGGCGCTCGGGCGATGGACCGTTGGAGATTCCCGCCGGAGCCGTCGTCGTCCCCGGCACGCGGGCCGTCGATTCCGACTTCGGGCGCGCCCAGGGGCTGAGCCTGAGCGCGCCCTGCATCGTCAAGTACCGCGACGCCTCGACCGACGCCGCGACGACGCTCGAAGAGGCGCTACGGTGAGCCCTCAGCTTTGTGAGGCGGCCGTCCGAACCACGTTCCAGGCCGGCTTCGGCGTCCCGTCCGGCGCGACGACGCCGAGGAAGCAGACGTAGTCCCGGAGCCGCTGTGCGAGCGCCGGCGGGAGGTCGTCCAACTCGTCGCCCCAGATCGCTTCGTTGAACAGGTCGCAGGTGGCCCCGCCGAAGTCCTGGAACGTGAAGATCGACGCGAACCGGACCTGCGGCGTGCGGCCGATCTCGGCGAAGAGCCGCTCGAAGCACCCGCGCTGCCACGCGTCGGACGCGCCCATCGACTCGGGGCTCGGGCAGGTCAGTTCCTGGATGGCGATGGGGCCGGAGCCGTAGGCGGCGGCGACCTCGCGGAAGTCGTCGAGGATGTCGTCCAGCGCGAAGACGGTGAAGAAGTCCTCCAGCGGGACGTCGAGCTGGATCGGTCCGTAGTTGAACGGGATGATGTCCGTCACGGCCCGGAGGTCGCGGAAGGTCTGCGACTGCGCGCGGATGGCACCGGCCGTGAGCGTGACACCCACGGCGAGGCGGGGCTCGATGTCGTGGACCCGCTCGCGGGCCGCTTCGACGAACCGGACGTAGGGTGCCCGCTCTTCGGGAAACTCCCCGTCGAAGCGGGAATCGATCTCGTTGCCGACGCCCAGGTAGAACCCGCCCCGCGCCGCGAGGATCGGCACGACGCGGTCGAGGACCCGGCCGAACCGCTCGATGATGGCCGGGTCGTCGAGCGAGACGCCGTCGCCGAGGCCGCCGCTGCCGTCGGAGAGGTCGTCGGGGAGGTTGTAGTCCTCGATGTCGCCGACGGTGAGGTTGACGAACGGCGTGAGGCCGAGCGCCTGGACCGCGTCGAGCGCCTCGGTGAAGTCGTCCAGCGTGTAGACGCCCGGCTCGGGTTCGAGGTCGGGCCAGTCCACGTAGAAGGTGAAGCCGCGCAGGCCGCCAGTCACGGCGTCGTCGAAGAGCGCCCGCTCGGGCGTACCCTCGGCCGGGAGGTCGGCGCTGCCGTAGGCGGAGAGGCTGAGCACGCGCCCGGACGCGAGGAGCGGCAGCGACGCCGCCTCCGACGTTTCGGCGGGCGCCACCGGGGCCTCGGAGCAGCCTGCCGCCAGCATACCCAGCAGGAGGATCAGGGAAATAAAACGCGGGCGTATCGTCATGATTCCAGGGGGCTAGAGGAACGAGATATCGGACAGGCAAGGTAGGTCCTATAGCCGCTCGCACGTCCTCGGTCGTAACACATCCCACTCGGCAAAAAACCCGACTCAGCGCGCCTGGACGAGCGACCAGACGACGGCGACGACCGTCGTGTAGAGAGCCGCGCCGAGCCACAGCGCCCACACCAGCGTCGGCGTCCGCGTGCTGTGCGCGAGCGCGAGGAAGACCACGAACAGCCCGTTGTGGATCAGCGCGAGGCCGAGCGTCCCGATGGCCGTCTGCACCGGCCCGAGGCGCGGCCCCTCGGTGCTCTCCGACTCGAACAGCCCGACGATGAACCCGAGCAGCGTCTTGACGAACATGTGGATACCCCAGGTCCCGTGGAGCATGTCCATCAGCAGGCCCGCCGCGAAGCCGCTCGCCGTGCCTGGGACGCGCCCGAAGCGGAGCGCGATGTAGGCCACGTAGAGCAGTACCACGTCGGGGTACGCCCCCCACAGCTTGAGCCGTCCGAACACGAGCCACTGGAGGGCAACGACGCCGAGGCCGATCAGGACCTGGCGGAGGACGACGGGCATCGGAGAAAGGCGCGGGTGAGAGGTGAGCGGCCGTCTAAAATACGGCGAGCGCCAGAACGAGGACAGGCTCAGCCGCCGTCCAGCAACATCTCGAGGCGTCTACCGTTTTCCCTGGCAGAGCACACCCTCCAGGAGAGCATATCCTCCTTCAATCAGCGCGCCGATCACCATGCCTGTCCGAGATTCCGACCACACAACGGTTGTCGCCGTCTACCCTGCCCGCCACTACGCCGAGATGGCCCGCGACGCACTCCGTGATGCAGGGATCGAGGCTTTTGTCGCAGCCGATGACGTGCATGTGCCGCTCCAACTCACCGAGGGTGCCAAGCTGATCGTGCTGGAGCAGGACGCAAAGGCCGCGCAGACCGCGCTGGCCGACGCCGGCCTCGCTCCCGAAACTCCTGCCTAATTCCTGCCGCTTTGTTCACCCTATGCCTGACACTGCCAACACCTCCACTCTCGGCTACGACCTCACCCCGCTGCGCGGCGACGCGCGCGACCGCGCGGCCGACGCGGCAGGCCTCGACGCCGAGGAGCGCCGCATCCTCCTCGACCACGGCACCGAACGCCCCGGCTGCGGCCTCCTCCTGGACAACAAGAAGGCCGGCACCTACGTCTGCCGTCTCTGCGGCCTCCCGCTGTTCGGGAGCGGAGCCAAGTTCGAGTCCGGCACTGGCTGGCCGAGCTTCTTCCAGCCCGTCGCCTCCGAGCACATCCGCGAACTCCGCGACGTCTCGCACTTCATGATCCGCACCGAGACGCGGTGCGCCCGCTGCGACGGCCACCTCGGGCACGTCTTCCCCGACGGCCCGCCGCCGACCGGCAACCGCTACTGCATGAACTCGGCGGCACTCGCCTTCTTCGCCGAGGGCGAGTCCCCCGAGCAGCGCACCGCCGGCGCGCCGACCGGTTCGTAGCAGGGTCGGACTGTACGCTCAAGGTCGGCCAGCTTGGGTTTTGTGTGTCGTCCGGTGATCGGTAAGAGGCACGTTTGCTGCGTCCTCCTGTGAGGGCCCGCCCTCGTCCTTGCCTCTTTCGCTCAACCGGCTTCGTCATGCGCTGCACGCTCGCTCTCGCTTTCCTCCTGACCTTCGCCCTGCCGGCGGCCCATGCTCAGATCGGCGTCCTCGGCTATGCCGGCTACGACACCGATGCCGAGGGGCTCGTCGTCGGCGTCGGTGCTGAGGTAGACCTGCCCGTCGCGGCCCCCGTCGCGCTCGCGGTGCGGCCCTCGGGTGAGTACCTCCTCGCGACCGACATCACCGTCGCCGACCGCGTCTTCACGCGGACGATGGGCCAGGTCAACCTCGACCTCATCGCCCGCCTCGGGACACCGGGCATCCAGCCCTACGCCGGAGCCGGGCTCAGCGTGCGCCTGATCAGCTTCGACACCTCGGACGACGACGCCGTCGAGGGCGACCTCGACAGCGCGGAGAACAACGTCGGGGCCAACCTGCTGGCCGGGGTCGCGTTCGGCGGCCTCGGGCCGGTCAGCCTGTTCGTTCAGGGGCGCGCTACCCTGTCCAGCGGGAGCGCGGGGACGTTCGTAGGCGGTCTGCGGGTGGGACTGTAGCCTGCGGCGGTCTACGAGTCCACCAGCACTCCAGCGCGCCGTGCGGCAAGCGCCTCTTCGAGCGTGCTGACCACCCGGGCTACGCGCCCGCGCCCGCGCAGCAGCAGCGCGCACAGCTTCGCCATCTCACGGTCGAGCGGGCGCACGGCGATCGTCACCTCGACTCCGCTGCTGGCCGCCGCTTTAGCGTTCACCATCGCCATCAAGTCTTCGGGCTCGAGAATGAGCGACCTGATCAGCCGCCCGTCCCAGATCACGTCGAACTGCCGGTCCCACCGCGCGTCTTGGAGGAGCCCCTGGGCCGCCTCCACAATGTCCCTGCCGCGCACTTCGTCCCGGAGCTCGACCACGGCGAGCCTTTCTCCCTTCTGTATTGCAACGGAATATCCCACAAAGAGCCCCACTTAGTAGTGATTAGGATGTGCAGAATAACAACCCATCTGCCTGCACGATGCTGAACTATAATACGGTCACACTTCGTCAACTACCAACTAACCATGCCGGTGCACGCCTCGTTGTGCGAACATGTGTCTCAGAGCCTGTATTCGAACCGAACGTGACCGGCTGCCAACGGCGTGGCACGACGCCTTCGGCGTTGTGCCGCATCGCCGATGCGGTGCATCGGCTGGTGGAGTCGCTGCGCTCCTCGATGCTGCGCATTCGGACGCCCTGCAGGCTCCGCGCCGCGCTCGCTCTCGCCTACGCGCTCTGAATCCAAACAGTCTCTTGGTCCTCTGGCACGTTGAGACGGACAGGCTTTCTTCTTTGTCATCCCGGACCCCGATCCGGGATCTAAGGCAAGGCTTGGAGATGGGCTGCGCCGCTGCTGCGCGGTCTGAACCACGTTCAGGATGACCTACCTGTCAACGTGAGCTTGTCGCAGCACGTAGCAGTTGACCTAGATTTCGACAGACGACCCTCCGGAGGGGCGGTACCTTCGCTCGACTACCCCGACCGCTTCCCTCTGACCGATGAACTTCTGCGTCTGCATCAAGCAGGTCCCCGACGTGTCGGCTCCCATGCACGTCCAGGGCGGCGACCTCGTCGTAGACGCCGGCCGCGTCGTGCTCAACGCCTACGACGCGAGTGCCGTCGAGGGCGCGCTCACGTTCGTTGAGGAATACGGCGGCACGATTGACGTGCTCCTCGTCGGGCCGGAGCGGGCGGCGGAGACCGTCCGCAAAGCCCTCGCGATGGGTGCCGACCGGGGCCTCCACCTCGTCGTGCCCGAAGACGCCGACCTCGACTCGGCTGCCGTGTCGCAGATTCTGGCCGACTACCTCCGCGACAAGGCGTACGACGTGATCGCCGCCGGCAAGCAGGCGCAGGACACCGACGCCGGCCTCACCGGCTCGATGCTCGCCGAGCGTCTCGGGCTGGCCTACGTCACGAACGCCGTCGTCCTCGCTGCCGATAGCGACACGTTCGTCGTGACCCGGCAGGGCGACACGGCGCAGGAGGTCATCGCCTTCCCGACGCCCTGCGTCGTGACGATCTCGAACAACATGAACGACCCGCGCATCCCCAACCTCCGGGGCGTGATGGCGGCGAAGAAGAAGCCCATCGAGACCGTCGCGGTGGAGGACGTGCCCACTGCCTCGGTCCGAACCGTCAGCTACGAGCCCCTCCCGACGCGCGAGCCGGGCGAGATCGTCGAGGGCACGCCGCCCACGCAGGCTGCCACGCTCGTCCGTCACCTTCAGGAAGCGAGCGTTCTCTGAGAACGGGGTTGGCTCGGCGTGGAGAGAACGGAGAGTAAGGGGGGGTTGACGGTTGAAGAAAGAAGGAGCGGATGAGAAGGTGAACGGACATTGGCGCAAAGTGTGGTGATCTCGCTACCTTGACCGGCTTCTCTCAGCGCTCACACCCTCCCTACCCTCCACGCCGAACCAACCCTTCCCACTCCATGCCAACGATCCTCAGCTACATCACCCTCGCGGACGGGGAGCCCACGCGCGCCTCGCTCGGCGTGCTCACGCGCTGCCGCGAACTCGCCCGGGCGCACGGGCACGCGCTCGCCGCCGTCATCGCCGCGCCGGACGCGGAGTCCGGAGCCGAGGTCGTGCAGCGCTACGGGGCCGCGACGGTCTACGCCGTGTCCGACGATGCCTTCGAGCAGGCGCTCAACCCCCACCTGGTCGACGCACTCGCCGCCGTGATCGAGCGGGCGCAGCCGGTGCTCGTGGCGTTCCCCTCGACGGAGCGCGTGAAGGACATCCTCGGCGCGCTCGCCGTGCGGACCGGCGGGGTCGCCGTCTCCGACGTGGCCGCGTTCGACCTTGCGGATGCGGGTCTCGACACCCTCCGGCCGGTGATGACAGCCAAGCTCCTCGCCCGCACCCGTGCTGAAGCCCCAGAGGGTGCGCCCGTCCTCGTCTCTGTCCGCAACGGGTCCTACGCTGCCGAGGAGGCACCGGTCGAGGGTGCGGTCGAGGCCGTGCCGTTCGAGGCGGGCAAGGTTCGGCAGACGCTCCGCGAGGTCATCGCGAGCGTGTCGGACGGGGTCGACCTCTCGGACGCGCGCATCGTGGTCAGCGCCGGGCGCGGGGTGAAGGACGAGGCGGGCAAGCAGCTTGTCGAGGAACTCGCCGCCGTCACCGGAGCCGCCATCGGGGCGAGCCGGGGCAACATCGAGACGGGGATGTTTCCCGAGGAGGCGCTCGTCGGGCAGACGGGGAAGGTCGTCTCGCCGGACATCTACTTCGCCATCGGCATGTCGGGCGCGCTGCAGCACCTGGCCGGAATGTCGGGCAGCCGCGTCATCGTCGCGGTTAACAAAGACCCCGACGCGCCGATCTTCGACGTGGCGACCTACGGCCTCGTCGGCGATCTCTACGAGGTGCTGCCCGCCCTCATCGCCGAGATCAAAAAGACGCAGAGCGCGAACGAAATGGCCTCTGCCGGGTAGGGGATCCCCCTAAGCACGGACGTATCTTCACGATCTGCACCAGACCAACGACTTTCTATGCCGAAGCAGCCGTTCAACACCGACGACGCCCTCCTCTTTGAGCAGATGCTCGGCGAGGAGGACCGCCTCATCATGCAGTCCGCGCGCGACTTCGCGCAGCAGAACCTCGAGCCGCGCGCGCTCGAAGGCAACCAGGAGGGCGTCTTCCACGACGAGATCCCCGGCGAGATGGCCGAGATGGGCCTCCTCGGCGCGACGATCCCCGAGGAGTACGGCGGCCTCGGCGCGAGCTACACCGCCTACGGCCTCATCACCCGCGAGCTCGAGCGCGTCGACTCCGGCTACCGCTCGTTCGCGTCGGTGCAGTCGTCGCTCGTGATGTACCCGATCCACGACTTCGGGACCGAGGAGCAGCGCCTGCGCTTCCTGCCGAAGCTCGCCACGGCCGAGATGATCGGCTGCTTCGGGCTGACCGAGCCGAACCACGGCTCCGACCCCGGCTCGATGGAGACGACCGCCACGAAGGTGGACGGCGGCTTCGTCCTCAACGGCGCGAAGATGTGGATCACGAACTCGCCCGTCGCTGACGTAGGCGTGGTCTGGGCCAAGTCGAAGGGCGACGGCGAGGACGGCGTGATCCGCGGCTTCCTCGTTGAGCGCGGGATGGAGGGCTTCTCGACGCCGACGACGCACAACAAGATGAGCCTCCGCGCCAGCTACACCGGCGAGATGGTCTTCGACGACTGCTTCGTCCCCGACGCCAACGTCTTCCCCGAGATCCGGGGCCTGAAGGGGCCGTTCTCGTGCCTCAACAACGCGCGCTACGGCATCGCTTGGGGCGCGGTCGGCGCGGCCGAGGACTGCTACCAGCGGGCGCGGCGCTACGTCGCCGAGCGGACGCAGTTCGGCTATCCCCTCGCGGCGAACCAGCTCGTCCAGACGAAGCTCGCCAACATGCTCACCGACATCACGCAGATGCAGCTTCTCGCGTGGCGCCTCGGCCAGCTCAAGGACGAGAACCGGGCCGCCCCGCCGATGATCTCGCTCGGCAAGCGCAACAACGTCGGCAAGGCACTCGACATCGCCCGCGTGGCACGCGACATGATGGGCGGCAACGGCATCACGGGCGAGTACCGCGTGATCCACCACATGGTCAACCTCGAATCGGTCAACACCTACGAGGGCACCTACGACATCCACGGCCTCATCCTCGGGCGCGAGGTCACTGGCCTCCAGGCCTTCATGCCGCGCGGCAACGACCTGCCGGCCAGCAACGGCCAGGCCAACGGGCATGCGAAGCCCCAGGTGGCGAAGGAACTGGCGACCCGCACCAACTAAGGGCTGTCACAACTGTTAGATTGCGGGGGCGCTACACACCGTAGCGTCCCCGCACATGTTTTTCCCGATGATGTCCGCCACCCACACCTCGACGCTGCCGGCGCAGTCGCGCCTCGGTGCCCTCAACCGGGCGCTCAGGACGTACCAGTGGGTGAAGAACCTCCTGCTGTTCGTGCCGATGCTGATGGCGCACCGCATCGCCGAGCCGGCGTTGTGGATGAGCGCTGCGCTCGGGTTCGTCGCCTTCAGCCTGTGCGCGTCGTCGGCCTACGTGGTCAACGACCTCGTGGACCGCGAGGCCGACCGGGCGCACCCGGCGAAGCAGCACCGCCCGTTCGCCTCGGGCGCGCTCTCGTTCGGGTTCGGGATGGTGCTCGCGCCGGCACTCGTCGCGGCGGCGTTCGGGCTGGCGTGGGTGGCGCTGCCGGCGGCGTTCCGGGGGACGCTCGCGGTGTACCTCATCGTGACGCTGGCCTACTCGTTCGTCCTCAAGCAGCAGCCGGTGCTCGACGTGCTCGTGCTGGCAGGGCTGTACGCGCTCCGCATCTTCGCCGGCGGGGCAGCGACCGGCGTCCCAGTCTCGGAGTGGCTCCTGGCGTTCTCGATGTTCTTCTTCCTCTCGCTCGCGCTCCTCAAGCGCTTCGCCGAGCTGCGGCGGACCGAGCTCGATCCGGCGGCCTCGCTGCGCGGCCGAGGCTACCGGGGCGACGACGTGCCGATCCTCCGCACGGCCGGACAGGCAGCGGGCTACCTCTCGGTCTTCGTCCTCGCGTTCCACATCCGCAGCCCCGAGGTGAGCGTGCTCTACGCGAAGCCGTGGCTGCTCTGGGGCGTCGCCGTCCTGCTGCTCTACTGGATCACGCGGGCCTGGCTCCTGGCCGGGCGCGGCGACCTCGACGACGACCCGATCCTCTTCGCCGCGAAGGACCCGGCGAGCTACGCGACCTTCGGCCTCATCGGCGTGGTCCTGCTGATCGCTTCGCTATGAAGAGCTACGCCTCGTGGGGCCGGACGCCAACTTCGACGCCGGAGCGCGTCGTCCACCTGATGCCAGACGGCGAGGCGCTGCCCGAGGTGGAGGGCTCTGTCCTTGCTTACGGGCAGGGCCGCTCCTACGGCGACGCCTGCCTCAACATCGGCGGTACGCTCCTCGACACCGACGCGCTCGACCGTGTCCTCGCCTTCGACGCCGAGACGGGCATCGTTCGGTGCGAGGCCGGGATCACGCTCGCCAAACTGCTCGCGTTCAGTGTCCCGCAGGGGTGGTTTCTGCCAGTGACGCCGGGGACGAAGTACGTCACCGTCGGCGGCGCGATCGCCAACGACGTGCACGGCAAGAACCACCACCGCGACGGCACCTTTGGGCGCTTCGTCCGCCGGTTCGAACTGTGGCGGTCCGACGGCTCGAAGACGGTCTGCTCGCCGGACGCCAACGCCGGCCTCTTCCGTGCCACGATTGCGGGGCTGGGGCTGACGGGCCTGATCCGCTGGGCGGAGATTCAACTCATCCCCATCCAGAGCGACCGGATCGACCTACGCCGCGAGCGCTTCGGCTCGCTCGACGCGTTCTTCGACCTCAACGCCGAGGCCAACGCTCGGTCGCGGTACACCGTCGCCTGGATCGACACGACGGCGACAGGCCAGCGCCTCGGGCGCGGCCTCTACATCGAGGGCGACCATGCGCCAGGACCTCCCAACGGTCCCCCGCTGCCGAAGCCGGGCGACCCAGCCGAGCCGCGCGTCACGATTCCGCTCGACGCACCGGCAGGGCTGCTCAACAAGGCGACAGTCCGCGCCTTCAACGCGCTCTACTACCGTCAGCAGCTTCAGCGGGTCGTCCGCAGGCGCACCCACTACGAGCCGTTCTTCTACCCCCTCGACGCGCTCGGCGACTGGAACCGGCTCTACGGGCGGCGCGGGTTCTACCAGTACCAGTGCGTCGTCCCCCACGCCGACGGCCACGCCGCGATCCGTGAGATTCTGGACCGCATCGCTCGCAGTGGCGAGGCGTCGTTCCTGGCCGTGCTCAAAACGTTCGGCGACCTCGCATCGCCCGGCCTGCTCTCATTCCCGCGTCCCGGCGTCACGCTCGCGCTCGACTTTCCGAACCGGGGGGCCCGAACCCGCCTGCTCTTCGCTGACCTCGACGCACTCGTCCGCGAGGCGGGCGGACGGCTTTACCCGGCCAAAGATGCCTGCATGAGCGGCGAGGACTTCCGGCGGTTCTACCCCGAGTGGGAAACGTTCGCGGCGTTTGTAGACCCGGCGTTTTCGTCGAGCTTCTGGCGACGAGTGGCAGAGAGGAGATAGAAGAGAGAGGTGGGGCCCCGCTATAGTATGAGCGAAACCATAGAACAACTGGAAGGGCAAGTGTGGAATGAGCCTGACGACCAATGGTCGCAACTCATTCTCACTTGCCACGAGCTACGCAAGAAGCCGATAGATCAGTTCAGCGTTGAAGACCTGCGCGTGATGATTGAGCAGAATGTCGGCACCGAGCACCTCATGCCGCGCGCGCTGGAGATGCTGGAGCGCGACCCGCTCGTCTGGGACTACCACTATCCAGGGGAGCTATTGCACAGTGTGATGCACCTTCCGTCATCGTACTGGGAGATTCATCCCAAGCACCTGAAGCGAGCACTGTCAATTGCTGAACTCACGCTGCAGCGACTGGAAGAGACTTGGACGACGCGGCGAGAAGAAGCGCGTAGGCTCTACGGAGCCGAGTTAGACGAGATGGGATGCCGGGAATATCCGGAGGGCGATCTGCATCATTGGGCACAAGGATTCATTTCAAGCCATCAAGCTAAGCTGCCTGGCGGCTATGACTGATGGCGCACTGGATCCGGGAGGCACCACGATTCGGGTGAGGCCATCATGCGGACGAGACCGGCGATGATCTGCCGGTAGCGTGAGATGAGCTTTTCGGCAGCGTCGGAGAGCAGATAGCCACATCCGTGGGCGAAGCGGAGCCACGTCAGGGTTTCCTCGGCCTCGCCGTGAGCATCGCTCAGTTTGCTGACGAAGTGCTTCGGGTAGCGCCGCTTCGCCCACGCCTCGGAGAGATTCGCGCAGACCGCCCGCGACGAGCGACGAGCCTGATCTGTGAGCGCGTACCGCTCTTCTCGCGGCCATTGCTTCGACCACTCGAACACGTCCATCGCTGCCTCAAAGGCGCGTTGATAGATACGCAACTGCTCCACTCGATCAATAGTCATCGCGCTGCACACCGCTTGGTGAACGAGACCCTGCCGCTCTTCCCCGCCTCCGCTCTTCCGCTCCTACATCAGCCCCCGCTCCGCCAGCGACGTGTAGCCGCGCCCGGCGATGATGAGGTGGTCGTGGACAGGGATGCCCATCAGCTTGCCGGCCTCGACGAGCTGCTTCGTGATCTGCACGTCTTCCCGGCTCGGCTCGGGGTTGCCGGAGGGGTGGTTGTGGAGGCACACGATAGCCGCAGCGTTCTCGACGACGGCCCGCTGGAAGACGGCGCGCGGCTCGACGATGCTGGCGGCGAGACCGCCCTCGGAGACGGTGAAGTCGCCGGTGATGACGTTGGCCGTGTTGAGCAGCACGATGACGAAGACCTCGCGTTTCAGGTCGCGCAGCTTCGGGCCGTAGGCTGCCGCCACGTCAGCGGGCGAGCAGACCTGGACGCGCTCGCCGTCGCCCTGCGCCTCGACGCGCCGGCCGATCTCGAACGCGGCCATAAGCTGCACCGCCTTCGCCGGGCCGATCCCGACGACGCGCTGCAAGAGCTTCCGGTCTTTCTTCGACAGCGTGGCGAGCGAGCCGTAGGTCTGGAGCAGCGCCTGCCCGAGCTGGACCGCCGACAAGCTACCCTCTTTGGTCCGCGTCCCGTTGCCGAAGATGAGCGCGATCAGCTCGGCGTCGGAGAGCGCCGCCGCGCCGCGCGCCATGAGCTTCTCGCGGGGCCGCTCGGCGGCGTCCCACTGGTTGATCGGGAGGTGGTACTGGATGTCCGGCTCAGCGGCGGGGTTGACGACGTCGTGCATGGCAGGCCAGATGCGTGGAGAGGGCGTTCTCTCCTTAGACACCGCTCCGGCCGAGATATAACGTGCTGCCCTCCCGCGTGAGGTCGTTTAGCTCGCTGAGCGCGAGGAGCCCGTTGATCGTCGCCCACGGCACCGGACGCCGAGCGAGCGGCCGGACGACGGCGTCGACGACCGGCCCGACGACCGGGTGCGCACGCGTGTGATCGGCGACGAGGTCCTCGACGCGGGTGCGAAGCGCAGCAGCGAGCGGACGAGGGCCGAGCCAGATGCCGTAGCGCCCGGCGTCGCGGTCGGTGAGGCGGCGGAGCTTGCCGGTCAGCGGCGGCTCACGGCGGAGCGTGCTCGGGAGGTCGTAGACGGCGTCGCCGACGAGCCGCCGGACGACGCGGCGGTAGAGCGCGCGCCCGCGCCGAAGCTCGACCGGGACGCGGCTCCAGAAGTCGAGCACGTCGCCGCTCAGCCAGAGCGGGAGCCGCCAGTCGAACCCGTGGTGCTCGTAGACCCGGATGCTGTTGACGATCATCTTCGCCTGCCGCTCCTGCCAGCCAAACTTCGAGAAGGCCTCCAGCGGACTCGCCGCATCCTCGATGCGCTCGGCGATGCGGTCGCGCAGCCCGGCGACGACCTGCGGCGCGAGCCCCTGCGACGGCCACTCAGCGTAGTACCTCCGCCACAGCCACTCGACCGGGTCCCGCTCGAAGTCGGCCGGGGAGGCCGCGTAAAATGCGCCGCTGATGAAGTCGCCCGAGTGGCCGGGGACGAATGCCGCGTCCTCGGGTAGGCCCCGTTCGCGAAGAGCAAGGACGGCGGGCCAATCCTGCTCGTGCTCGATGGCGGTGAGGCCGGTCGCCGCGCGGCGGAACTGCTGGAAGCCCGCACTCGCAAACCACCGGTGCCAGGCGCGGTTGGCGTAGGGGACGAACGTCCAGCGCAGCCCCAGCGCGTCCGCCACCCGGCGGCTCGCCTGCGCCTCGAACGAGCGCCGCCGCCCGTAGCTGAAGCAGAGCGCGTCTGTCCGCCCGCCGCGCACGCACATCGCCGCGATCAGGCGCGAGTCGAGCCCTGCGCTGAGCGGCACGACGATGGGCTGTCCCTGCACCGATACTAGGAAGCGCTCGAAGGCCCGATCGAACAGGCGCGCCCCTTCCTCGACCAGGTCCTCCTCGGGAGCGTCGAAGAGCGGTGCTACGCCGTAGCGGTAGTAGCGCGTGCCCGTCGCCCCGCCCGCGCCGAGCGTCACCGCCTCGCCCGCCTGGACCTGCCGGACCGAGGTCGAGAGTGTGCTCGGACCGCTGGTAGCGCTCGCCAGCATGAACTCGGCGACCGCGAGCGGATCGTCGAGCTGTGCGCCGGTCCGGTCGGCGACGTGGCGAGCATCATCGCTGAGGTGCCATGTGCCCTCTGCACCGCGTCCGTAGAACAGCGGCATCGAGCGGACGCGGTCCACGGCGGCTACCGCGACCTCGCCCGTGCGTACGGCGGCAAAGGTGCCGTCGAGCGCAGCGACCCGTCCTGCGAAGTCCTCTCCCGCACCGTCGAGATGATCGGCCAGTGCAGCGCCGATGAGCAGCGCCCCGTCCGGGGCGAACGCGACGCCGCGTGCCCAGACGGCTCCGGCCCGGTGCCACGGTCGCGCTCCGCCCTCGGAGAGGTGGAGCCTCATGGCGAAGCCTCCGCGCTCGGCCACAGCGGGGTGAAGCGCGCCGCGAGGCCGAGCCACAGGACGGCGGCGGCGATCAACACGCCGGTCACGGCGAGGTCGCTGCCGAGCCCCCACACGGCCGCTCCGACGAGCGCAAGCGGACCGGCCGCCACGAGCGCATGGCGCCCGACGGCGCGGACTGCCTCCCGCACGTCGGCCTGGCCCCACCGCAGCATCCACACCGTGTGGACGAGCCAGCCGGCGGCGCTCACGGCCCCGAACAATCCGACCGCGACGAGGGCGCTCCCGCTCTGCCCGCCGAGCACGAGCGCGGCGGCTCGGGCGATGACGAGGGCGACGTTGAAGGCAAGCTCCGACGGCTGCTGCTCCAGCACGTCGAAGAGGGCCGAGAGCGGCGCGCTGACGAACGAAAAGTAGAGCCACGGCGCAAGCAGTTGGGCGAAGACCCCCGCCTCGCGCCACGCGTCCCCGAAGACGACGGCAAACGCCGACGGAGCCGCCAGGAGCATCGCCGCGAGCGGAAACAACCCGAACGCGCTCAGCCGGGCGAAGACCGTCTGCGTGAGCGCACCGAGCGCACCCTCGCGCCGCGCCTCGGCGGCCCGGACGAAGAAAACCTGTCCGACGGCCCCGCCGACGAGTTGCATCGGGACGGCGAGCGTGCCGTAGGCGAGGACGTAGAGCCCGAGCACGTCCGGCGCGAAGAACGCGAGCAGCAGGAACGCCGGGAGCTGCATCGAGAGCGTGTTCAGGAACCCCGACGGCATCGAGAACAGCGGAAACCGCCGGTACAGACGCGCGAGCCGCCGGAGGTCGGCTAGAGCGGGCCGCACCTTGCGCAGCGCGACGCCGGTCAGCACCGCCGTCCCCACGAGCCGCCCGGCGAGGTGACCGCCGACGAGGCCTGTCGCCGCCCCGCCCGTCAGTCCAGCTCCGATCTGCGCCGGCACCATCACCGCGTTCTGCGCAACGCGGGCGCCGGACACCGAGCCGAAGCGGTCCGTCCGCGTCAGCCAGACCTCGCTGGCCCGGCCCCACGCCGCTGCCCACACGCCCACCGGGACGAACCACAGCGCCATCGCCACCTCCGGGCGGCCGAGCAGCGCCGCCACCGGCTCGCGCAGCGGGATGACCGCCAGGCTCGCCAGCGACACGACGAGGCTGAGCCCGAGCGCGAGCGTCCACACGCCCGCCGCGTCGCGCTCCGAGGCCGGGAGCGGGATCGCGTCCTCGTACTTCCCCGTCGCCGCTGTCGAGAGCACGGCGACGGCGGCGAGGTAGAAGCCGAGCAGGCCGAACGCCTCGGGCGTGAAGAGGCGGGTCAGGAGTGGGCGGGCGAGGTAGGCCAGTGCCTGCGCCGCGACCGTCCCAGAGACGAGCGTCAGCACTGGTCCGGCGAGCGTCCCGCGCGCGAGCGCGCGCAGCGACTCGGGAAGGAGGCGGACGAGTCGGTTCACGAGGTCGCCTCCGGCAGCCGGTAGACCAACCAGCCCTCGTTCTCGAACGCGACCCGGAACGGCAGCGCCGCCGCCTCCTGCGGCATGAGGATGTAGTCGATACCGTAGCCCGACTGCAAGCGCCGCCACGCCTCCGGCTCATGGCGCGCGTAGGCCGCGTCGAGCACGGGCTTGACGCCAATCCCGGTCTCCGGCGGCGAGATCGGGGCGAGGTCCATCAGCCGCCGAAACCAGACCTGCATGTCCCGGTCCGCAAACACGAACCCAGCGTAGTTCGCCACGACCGCGCGGTGGGCGAAGGACCGGAACGAACTCACCGACGGCGGGACCGCGAAGAGGGCGTCAGGCGGCGTCTCGGCCCGCGCCCACTGCTCGGCCTCGCCGAGCGGCGAGGCGAGGTGGCGCACCGGGACGAGCAGGGCCCCCGGCCGTCCTACACCCTGCACGGCGAGCACCCCGACGACGAACGCGAACCCGAGCGCGAGGGCCAGCCCGGCTCGGCGCTGCTCCAGCAGCCACCGCCCGGTTCGGCGCAACGGCGCGGGCAGGAGGTGGACGAGCGCCGCCGCGATCAGGACTGAGCACAGGAGGTTCACGAGCACCGTCAGCTTGAAAAACTGCAGCTTCGCCACGAGTGTCACCGGGACGACTTCCACGAACACCACGGCGAGGGCGCAGAGCGCTGCGACAAGTGATCCACCGACTGCCAGTGCTCGCCCGTGCCGCAGCGCGCCCCGCCGGTCCAGCCCTACCCCCGACGCCAGTCCGAGTGCGACGAGAGGCCAGAACCGCAGGTGGTGCGCCACCTCGAACGAAGAGAACAGGTGGTGGAAGGGGTTGCGGAACTGGGCGTGGATGTAGAATGGCGGTGCCGCCTCGGCGAGTCCACCCGAGGGTGTGAGCTGGTCCAGCACGACCGGCCCCAGCGCCGGCAGCGCCGCGAGCAAGAAGACGCCGCCGAAGGCGAGCAGGGCTACAAAATCAGCCCGCAGTTGCCGCCCGTCGAGTTCGACCGCCGCCACGGCCTGCGCCAGCCCGACCACGCCGAGGACGAGCGCGACCTGCGCCGCCGCGAGGAGGTGGAGCCACGCCGCGACCCCGAGCAGCAGCCCGGCGCGCACCCATCGCCGCTGGAGGAAGACGGTCACGGCAGGCACGATGAGCGCCCACGCCACGCTCTCCGGGACGTGCGCGTTCGAGACGAGCGCGTTTGCCCCGAGCGTCCATTTCACCGCCACGGCGAGCGCCACCGGCACCGCGAGCGCCGCCCCGAGCCGGCTCCGCGTCACCTCCCACGCTAGCCCGTAGACGCCGTACGCGAGCGCGACCATCACCCCGCCCCACAGCACTGCCGACGTGAGCCACACCGGCAGCGCGAGGCTCGGCAGCGCCGTCAGCCAGAGGAAGTACGTCCGCACGTTCACGCCCGAGGTGACCGTCTGCACGAGCCAGTCCTGCGTGAACAGCGCCCCGTCGAGCAGGTGCAGCACCGATGGGATCAGCTCGTCCTGGTCGCCGGTGCCGTAGACGTAGCCGAACCGGAGGAAGGCCCCGACGAGCGTAAGCAGGGCAAGCCAGAGCGGCAGCGATGCCGTTTCTGGTTTCCAGTTTTTAGAGGGCGTTGAGATTTTCGAGAGGACGGCGAGCGTGAGGGGCTGGAGACGGCCCGCAAGGCGCGCGAGAAGCCAGATGCCCCCGCATCGGGCGACGAGCGCAACGCAGCGGACGGGTTCAGCGACCACGCGCAGCCCGTCGCGGTGAATCCTCAACGCCCTCTCAGCTTCTAGTTTCTCTTCGAGCACGGTCGGCGGCTCCTGCATGGCGAGAAACGAGGAACTAGAAACTCCTCCGGCGGAGGGCGTCCAGCAGGCGAAGCTCGGGGCGCGACACGCGGCGGGCGCGGACGTAGGGCACGAGGCGGCAGCCGAACTTGCGCTTGAACTCAGCGATCGAGGGCGTGTTGGCCCCGGCGAAGTCAAAATACGCTACGCCCTCGTCCCGGAGCCGGGTCAGGACGGCGGCGACGAGGACGGTCATGGCCGGTCCGGGCCGGCTGCCGGCAAGCCAGTAGTGTGCCGCCCGCCCGTCCGAGAGCACGGCGACGCCCGCCTCGGCGTCCCCGTCGCGCCGGGCGACGAAGAGGCGCGCGAGCCCGGACTCGGCCAGTCTGGCCAGGAGGCTTCGCATCGCAGCAGACGGCACGCTGAGCGGCTGCTGCTGCCGCTCGTGCGACGCCTCGACAAGCGCCAGCACTTCGTCCAGGCCGTCCACGCCCTCGGCGACCTCGAACGCCTCGCGGTGGTTCTGCCAGGCGTGCCGGGTGGTCGAGGACCACGCCGCCGTGACCTCTTCGCCGGGCCGGAGGTCGCGCGCGTAGGTGTAGGCGGGCGTGACGTGCCACCCGCCCCACTGGAACGGGCGCGCGTCCACGAGCGACGGGTGCGCGGCGAGGCTCGCCTGGTGAAAGCGTTCCGCCACGCACCCGAGGAGCGCCTGGAGCGGCGAGCGTCGGTAGTGAGTGTCGGCCTCACGCGGCGGGCGGTCGAGAAGCGGCGAGACGCGCGGCACGAGCGGCGGGATCGCGGCGGCGCAGTACGGCCCTCGGCGCTTCTCGTAGAGCAGGACGCCCGCGCGGAGCACGTCGCCCTCCCACGCGCCTGCTACGCGCGGCCTCAGTCCGAAGGCGCGCCCGACGTGCTCGCCGAGCGCGAGGTGCGAGAACACCGACGCCTGTGGACTCCGGGCCAGCAGCGCCTCCCACGCCGAGCGCATCGCCTCGTCATCGAGCCCGTGCAGCGATGTGCGGTATGGAGACGATGCGTTCAGGACTGTGCTCCAATCCCCTGATCTATCAATCCCCCGGTCACAAAATATATTGGCTCAGGTCGCGGTTCTCGGCGACGGACTGGAGCCGGTCGCGGACGTAGGCCTCGTCGACCACGACCTTGTCGTCCTGCTCTTCTTCGGGGACGGCGAACAGGATCTCTTCGAGGAGCGTCGTCAGGATCGTGTGGAGCCGGCGGGCCCCGATGTTCTCGACCTCCGCGTTGACCTGGGCCGCGATCCGGGCAACCTCGCGCACGGCGTCCTCGGTGAACTCGATCTCGACGCCTTCGGAGGCCAGGAGGGCCTGGTACTGCTTGAGGAGCGCGTTCTGCGGGATCGTGAGAATCTTGTAGAAGTCGCTCTCGGTGAGGTTGTCGAGTTCGACGCGGATCGGGAAGCGGCCCTGGAGTTCGGGGATGAGGTCGCTGGGCTTGGAGACGTGGAACGCGCCGGAGGCGATGAAGAGGACGTGGTCGGTCTTGACCATGCCGTACTTCGTCATCACGTTCGAGCCCTCGACGATCGGCAGGAGGTCGCGCTGGACGCCCTCGCGCGAGACGTCCGGCCCGCCGGCCTGGCGCGAGCCGCCGGCGACCTTGTCGATCTCGTCGATGAACACAATCCCGGCCTGCTGGACGCGCTCGATGGCCTCTTTCTGGACGGCGTCCATGTCGATCAGCTTCTGCGCCTCCTCGACCGCGAGGGCCTCGATGGCCTCGTCGACCGTCATCCGGCGCTTCTTCTTTTTCTTGCCGCCGCCGAGGTTGCCGAACATCTCCTGGATGTTGATCCCCATCTCCTCCATCCCCATCGGCCCGAACATCTGGAGCGTCGGCGTGCCCTCGCTCGCCACGTCGATCTCGACCTCGCGCTCGCTGAGCTTGCCCTCGCGGAGCATGGTGCGGAAGCGCTCGCGCGTGCGCTCGCGGAGGTCGTCCTCGCTGGCGGGCTCGTCGACGTCCTCCTGCGGGCGGATGACGAAGCCGGGGCCGTTGAGGAGGGTGCCGGCCTTCTCTTTGCGCGGCTCCGAGGGCGGGATCAGCACGTCGAGCACGCGCTCCTCGGCCTGCTGGCGGGCCCGCTCCTGCACGCCCTCGGCCTGCTCCTCCTTGATCATTCCGACCGCGAAGTCGGCGAGGTCGCGGATGATCGAGTCCACGTCGCGCCCGACGTAGCCGACCTCGGTGAACTTCGTGGCCTCGACCTTGATGAACGGCGCGCCGGCGAGGCGGGCGAGGCGGCGGGCGATCTCGGTCTTGCCCACGCCCGTCGGGCCGATCATGACGATGTTGTTGGGCATGATCTCGTCGCGCATCTCCTCGGGCGCGTTCATGCGGCGCCACCGGTTGCGGAGCGCGATCGCGACGCTCTTCTTGGCGTCGGTCTGCCCGATGATGTACTTGTCGAGTTCCGCGACGATCTGGCGCGGGGTGAGTTCTTCGTGCATGGCGGGGCGGTTGGAGACGGAGTGCGGCGTTGTACGGCGCGGCCCGGGCCGTGTTTTATGGAGAATCGGCGACGTGCAAAACGGCGTAGGGGCAGGTTTGAAACCTGCCCCTACAGACTCAGATGGACGAGGGCTTTATTCCTCCTCGGTGGCGAGGTCGCCCTCGTACTCGCCCTCGACGTCGGCCCCGTCGCCGCTCTCGAAGTCGTCGAAGTCGTCGCCGCCGCCGCGCATCTCGTCCTGGACCTCGCGGACGGCCGGGTGCTCGCTGTTGACGATGAGCACGGTGTAGTCGTACGGCATCCCCTTGCGGCGCTCGAGGCGGCAGGCCCCGCACTCCTCGAGGTCGCCGATGAGCGACTTCGGGTCGTGGTCCTCGATGTCGCCGAGCTCCTCGGAGAGCTTGCGGAGCAGCGGCGTCAGGTAGACCTCGTCGTACTGCCCGAAGTAGTCCTCGATCACGCGGAGCGCCTCGATGTCCACGTCGAACGGCAGGTCCACGATCTCGGCGAACTCGGTCGTCATCTCGGGCTGGCCGTTGGCATGGTGGTCCTCCTGGAGGAGGTCGCGGGCCTCCTCGGTCATCAGCGTCTCGGCGTCCAGGAAGCGTCCAGCCTCGATGTTGTCGAAGAGGCGGGCCGAGAGGTGCTCGCGGAACGAGACCATCACCACGTCGCGGCCGCGCCGGCCGAGGGCCTGCACGAGCGGGACGTAGTCGCGGTCGCCGGAGACGAGGACGACGGTGCGGATGTCGGGCCGGTCCTCGACGAAGTCGATGGCGTCGATGCAGAGCTGGAGGTCGGTCGTGTTGCGGTGCATCGTGGAGGGCACGAAGCGCGGGTCGACGCCGAGGAGGTAGAGCGCGCGCTGGACGTGCCGGGCGTGGTCGTCGAGGCCCGAGAAGTCGGCGTAGGCGCGGCCCACGGCCACGGGCACGCCGTCCTCGGAGAGCCGCTCGCGGAGCGTGTCGAGCATGTCGAGGATGTGCTCGCCCGGCGAATTGTGGCCTTCGAGCCGGTTCTTGAGGTAGTAGTACAGGTTCTGATAATCAATCAGGACCGCGGCGCGGACCTGAGGCTGAGGATGGTTCATGACGGATGGTGGTGTTGGGTGAGTGACTGACCTCACGATTCGCCCGACCCGTTGGCCGTGGTGGCGGCCTCCGGCTCGGGCTCATCCGGGGACGGACCGCCCGAGGGCGGCTTTGCCTCCAGTTCCAGGATGGTGAGGGTATGGTTGGTATAGATGCAGATGTCGGCGGCGATGTGGAGCCCTTCCTCTACGATCTCGCGGGCCGAGAGCCCGTCGCCGTGCTTGAGGAGCGCGCGCGTGGCGGCGAGCGCGTAGGGCGACCCGCTGCCGATGGCGAGAATGTCGTCGTCGGGCTCGATCACGTCGCCGGTGCCGCTGATAAGCAGGAGCCGGTCCGGGGCGGCGACGGCGAGAAGCGCTTCCAAGCGGCGGAGGTAGCGGTCGGTCCGCCAGTCTTTGGCGAGCTCGACAGCGGCGCGGGTGGTGTTGCCGCCGTACTTCTGGAGCTTCTCCTCGAAGCGCTCGAAGAGGGTGAACGCGTCGGCCGTGGCCCCGGCGAAGCCCGCGAGGATGGTACCGTTGAAGAGGGGGCGCACCTTCTGGGCGCTGTGCTTCAGGACGGTGTCCTTCATCGTCGCCTGCCCGTCGGAGCCGAGGGCGACGGTGCCGCCCTTGCGGACGCCGAGTACCGTCGTCGCGTGAATAATCGGAGGGTGGGAAGAGCGCATGCAGAGACCGGAGACGAGTACTGTAGGGGTAGCAGCAGGAGGCATTGTACGGTATCAATGGCTACCCGAGAGGTAAAGATACGATAACAACCGCGGAATGGTTGTGGGAACGAACGACCGGGTGGACCGGCGGCCGCCTGCGGCCCCCACTCCACCACCGTCCCTACTCCACCACCGTCAGGCGCAGGCTCTGCTCGTGCCGCCCGACCGACGCCCGGAGCACGTAGACCCCACTCGGCAGCCGCCCCGCCAGCTCGACCGCAGCCCGGCCGGGTGCCGACCGGTGCTCGTCGAGGTCGAACGCGAGCACGCGGCGACCGAGCACGTCGAACACCTCCAGGCGACCGCCTTGCGGGGACGCACCTTCGGCCCACGCCACACGCACGGCGGCCGTGCCGCGCGTCGGGTTGGGCGCAGCGGTGAGCGTGAGGGGCGACACCGTGCCGGGCCCGGCTTCGTTCGACACCGCCACCGGCGTGCCGATGGCGACGGCGTCGGGGCCGGGGAGCGGCAGGAGCGCGAGGTCCGCCTCGCGGGCGTACTCGGGGTTGAACGTCCCGCGCGGCAGCGTCTCCACCGTCCCGTCGAGGTAGAGCCCGCTCGCGCCGCCCGAGAGGGTAAGCTCCGCGATGATGCCCCCGTTCGGCCGGACGGCCAGCCACGAGACGGTTCCGCCGGCGCTCACCGAGCCCTCGGACGCGCCCGTTACCACGCGGAACAGGAGTACGCCGTCCTCTGCCGCGACGCCAACCGTCTCGTCGTTAGCGGCGACATAGACAGGATTGGAGCATACGCAGGAAAACGATCTGTCGGCCGTGACGGTCGCGCCGTCGACCGCGTAGCGGAACACCTCGCCGGTGCCGCTGAGCGCAAAGGCGAGAGCCCCGCCCGGCGTGAACGCCACCGACACAGGCTGGGGGACCGAGAACTCGGCGACCGAGAGGCCGGTGCTGCCGTCGTAGAACCGCACGAGCCCGGCCGCTTCGTCCATTGCGAAGAAGAGCGCCCCGTCGTCGGGCGTGGCCCAGGCGTCGACGATGAACGTGCTCGGCCCCTCGACGAGATCGAGTTCGTCGCCGCTCGTGTCGAAGAAGAACAGTTCGTCGCTCAGGTTGAGCGCGAAGACGCCGCCGTCGACGCCGCGCGCCTCGGGGAGCGCCTGGAGCGAGACCGCGTCGAGGAGGTCGCCGGTCTCCAGGTCGAGGAGCTGGAACTGCCACGAGGACGGCAGTTGCCGGTTGCCAACGACGGCGCGCTCGCCGTCTTGCAGGACCACCGCCCGGCGCGGCTCGACGCCGTTCGGAACGTCGATGATCTCGACCTCGGTGATCGTTTCGAGGTCGAGCACGCTGAGGTTGTACGACTTCCGGTTGGTCACGAGCGCGCGGTCGCCGTCCGGGTAGACGCTGAGCTGGATCGGGCTGTCGGCCTCGGCCGGAGCACCTGAGACCTGCTCGCCGAGGAGGCTCGCCGTGCCGTCCGCGATGTCGTAGGTGAAGGCCCGCTCCTGCTCGACGATCGTCCACGAGGCGAACCGCGCGCCGTCCGGAGTGACGGCTCCGCCCCACGCCCACACGTCCGGCCCGACGATCTGGGTGACGGCATCGGTCTGGAAATCAAAAACGGCCGTCCCGCTCGCGCCGCTGCCGGCGACGTAGCGCCCGCCGGCGAGCGGCGCGTGCCAGTGGATGAGGGCCGTCGTCCCGAGGTTCTGCTCGGTGCCCGCGTCGAGGTCGATGACGTAGTTCTGGATCGTCCCGCCGCCTACGGGCGCGAACGCGCAGAGGACCTTGCTCCCGTCGGCATTCGCGGTGAAGTCGCCGAGGCCGTTGCCGCGCACGCCTTCGGGCAGGACGTAGGTCGTGTCGACCGCCCGCTCCGCTGCGTCAACGCGGACGATCAGCCTGTCCTCGAAGCGGTCGGCGGCGACGACGAACGCGCCGTCCTCGCTCAGCACCAGTTCGACCGCGTTCACGCCGACCGTGATGTCCTCGAAGTTGCCGGTCGCGGCGTCGACGAAGAGGAGGCCGCCGTTTACCCCTTCCTCGTCGAAGCGCGGGACGATGAGGGTCGCGCCGCCGTCGGCGATGAGCACCTTGGAGTATTCGACCCGGGAGCGCGTCGTCGGGAAGAGGAACTCGAACCCGACGCTCGAGGTGGGCAGCGTCGCCAAGCTCACGTCCGTCGCGCCGGTAGCGAGGTCGATGATCCGGCCCGACTGCGCGTCGAGGTCGGCCACGACGGCGCGCATGCCGTCCGGCATGATCTCGGCCGCCCCGACCTCGCCGAAGCCGGCGACCTCGGTGGCGGTGTAGGTATCAAGGTCTACGAGCGAGAGTCCTTCGAGGCACCCCACGACGGCGACCGACGCCGAGGCGGCGACGTTCGTCGGGAAGTTGCACACGTCCACGTTGGCGAGCACCTCGAGCGTGGCGGCGTCGAGGACGGTCAGGTTGTCCGTGTAGCCGTTGGCGAGAAGGAGCCGCCCCCCGTCCGGCGTGAACGCCGCCTCGCCGATGTTGTCGCCCTCGGGGTCGTCGCCCGGCGTGAGAATCGTCAGCCCCGCCGAGCGCGCGCCGCCTGCGAGGAGGGCCTCCGTCATGCGGCGCTGCGCCTCAGCATCGCCCGCGACGATGTGGGTCTCGACCCAGGCATCGCCGTCAGCCGAGGGCACCTCGCTGAGGGCGGCTTCGCGAGCCGTGATGGTCTGCTGCGCTTCGGCGGGAACGACGGTGAGCGCGACGAGAAGAGCGGCGGTAGCGTAGCGAAGAAGCATGGACCACGGCATGGCGAAGGCGGTAAGGGGTTGGGAATGCAGCCAAGCTACGGGCCTGCCCCGCCCGAATCAACCGGTCGTCCCCGTGCCATGCCGACCGTGCCTTTAGCTTACCACGTCTGCCGTGCCAGCACCTCGACGATGCCGTCCTGGGCGCGTGTCACCCGCGACGGGGTCGTGCCGAAGTTGTTTGCCAAGAGCGCGAAGGCGAGCGGCGTGCCGCCGGCCGTCGTGACGACGCCCGCGAGGTTCTTTGCGCCGGTCACCGTCCCGGTCTTGCCGCGCACGTTGCCCCGCGCCTGCCCCTGACGGAAGCGGCGCGCGAGCGTCCCGTCCTCGCCACCCACCGCGAACGAGTCGAAATACGCCTCGGTCACGGCCGGGTCGGGGTGAATCCACATCGCACGGAGCAGCCCCGTCACGTCCTCGGGGGCCACGGCGTTGTAGGGCGACATGCCGGAGCCGTCGCGCAGCCGCATCGTCTCCAGCTCCAGCCCCGCCTGCTCGAAGAGGAGCCGCGCCGCGAGCAGCCCCGCCCAGACCGAGCCGCACTCCACCTGCTCGGGCCGCTCCGCGGGGCAGCGGACCGCGCCGAGCGTCTTGAGCAGGTGCTCGGCGACGAGGTTCTGGCTCTCCTTGTTGACGAGCGCCGCGAGGTCGGCGAGCCGCCGCGAGGTGTGGGTGGCGACGGGCACGAGGCGGGCGTAGTCCGGCTTGTCGCGCCAGTCGTCGATGTCCACGGGGTCGCCGTCGACGTAGACGCCCTCGGCGATGAGCGTCTCGCGGAGGACGTGGGCGAAGTAGCGCGTCGGGTTGTGGACCGAGACGGTGTGGCGGAGCGTCCGCCCCTCGGCCACCTCGGACTCGACCCAGAAGGCGTTGCCGCCGCGCTCGCGGCGGATCTCGCGGTCGGAGCCTTCGCTGCGGGGGACGGTCTCGGTGCGGTTGATGAAGTAGACGTAGTCCGTCTCGGGCTCGACCGCGAGGTCAGCAGTGCGGCCGACCTGCCCGGCCTCGGCGGTGACGGTGACGCGACCCTCGTTGAAGCTGAGACCGCTGATCTCGGCGGCGAAGCGCGAGGGCACGTCGTCCCACGCCCAGCCGTTGCCGAGCTCCGTGTCGTCGAAGACGTCGTCGTCGCCGATGACGTGGTCCGAGACGGAGGTGACGCCGCGCGCCTTCAGCGAGTCAGCCCAGGACCGGAAGAGCGCCGTCGGGTCGCCGCTGCGGGGGTAGCCGTCTCCGAAAAGTCGGTCGCTGATCGTCGGGTCGCCGGAGCCGCGGACGACGAGGTGGCCGGTGAGGACGCTGTCCCGGACCCTGCCGTCGAGGTAGAGCGTGGTCGAGTAGCGGAAGTCGGGGCCGAGGCCGTCGAGCGCAGCGGCGGTCGAGAAGAGCTTCGTCACCGAGGCCGGGACGAAGTTCTTGCCGGCGTTCCGGGCGTAGAGCGTCTCCCCGGTGGCGAGGTCGAGGACGTGGACGCCCCAGTGCGCGTCGTCGAAGACCTCGTCGTCGAGGACCGCGTCGAGTTGGCCCCGCCAGTTCTGCGCCTGCGCCGGTTGGAGGAGCGGCAGGGTAGCGGCGAGGAGGAGCGGAAGAACGGAAGAGCGGAAGAGTGGAAGAGCGGAAGAGAGAAAGTCCATCACTGGTCAAGACGGAAGCACAGCGGTCGAAATAAGAAACCGGAAACTCTACTGGATCGGCGTCGCCTCTAGCTCGGTGCGCTCGACCGAGATCTGGTCGAGGAGCACGTAGACGTAGTCGACCGTGCTGACCGACGAGGCCGGGCGGAGGTAGATCACGAGGTCGTTGCGGCCGCGCGCGGCGTAGACCGAGTCGACCTCGCCGACGGGGATGCCGGCCGGGAAGGTCCCGCTGAACCCGCTCGTCGTGACGAGCTGCCCCTTGAAGACGGGCTCGGTCTTGACGACGTACTCCATCAGCAGGCGGTCGTTGGAGGCTCCGTCCCAGAGCACGACCCCGTCGCGCCCCAGGAGGTCGATCTTGGCCGGGACGCGGAAGTCGGTGTTCTGGTGCGGCATGACGAGGCTGTAGCGCTCGCTGACGAGGACCACCTTGCCGACGATCCCGCGCTCGTCGATGACGGCCATCCCCACCGCGACGCTGTCGCGCGCGCCGACGTTGAGCGTGAGGAGGTTCTCCTGTTTCGTGATGTCCTTGCCGACGACGCGGGCCGGGACCATGTTGTAGTCCACCGAGTCGCGGAAGGCAATCAGGGCGCGGAGCCGCTCGTTCTCGCTGCGGGCCTCGCGGAGGCGCGCCACCTCGGCGGCGAGGTCGATGTTGTCCTCGCGGAGTTCGTCGTTCTCTTCGAGGGCGCGCGTGTAGCGCTGGGTCCACGAGAAGCCGCCCTCGACCGGGGCCGTCGCCTGGAGCGAGAGCGCCCGCGCCGAGCGGAACAGCGGCCCGTTCTGCGAGAGCAGCACGACGAGCGAGACGATGAGGAGCGCCGCGAGGAGGACGAAGTCGCGGGCGCGCGCCCAGAGGTGGCTCAGCATGGGGCTTCGCAGTTTCTAGTTTCGAGTTCCTGGTTTCTCGTTCGTCGCACCTGGTCACCGGTGCCGAACCAGAAACTAGAAACTAAGAACCAGAAACCGTTAGTACGACAGCACGCGCTCGTAGTCTTCGAGCTCTTCGAGCACCTTGCCGGTCCCGCGCACGACAGCCGTCAGCGGGTCCTCGACGACGTAGACCGGAAGCTCGGTCCGCTCGCGGAGCATCACGTCGAGGCCCTTGAGCATCGCCCCGCCGCCGGTGAGCATGATGCCGCGCTCGAGGATGTCGCCGCCGAGCTCCGGCGGGGTCTTCTCGAGCGCGCGCATGACGGCCGCCGCGATCTGGGCGATCTGCGAGCGGAGTGCCTCGCGCACGTCCTCGGACGAGACGGTCCGCGTCTTCGGGACGCCCGAGACGAGGTCGCGGCCCTTGATCGAGAGCTCGAGCTCGGGGTCGAGCGGGACCGCGCTGCCGACCTCGCACTTGATGAGCTCCGCCGTGCGCTCGCCGATCAGCAGGTTGTGGTGCTTCTTGAAGTACTGGATGATCGCCGCGTCGATCTCGTCGCCGCCGACGCGGATCGACTCGTCGACGACGATCCCGTTCATCGCGATCACGGCGATCTCGGTCGTCCCCCCGCCGATGTCGACGATCATGTTGCCGATCGGCTCGCGGACGTTGAGCCCAATCCCGACCGCCGCCGCCATCGGCTCGTCGATCAGGCGGACGTTCTTCGCGCCGGCGTACTCCGCCGAGTCGCGCACGGCGCGCTTCTCGACCTCGGTGATGCCGCTCGGCACGCAGATCACCATCTTCCCGATCCGCTTAGACCACCCCGGGTTGACCTTCTTGATGAGGCCCTTGATGAGGTACTCGGCCACCTCGAAGTCCGCGATCACGCCGTCGCGCAGCGGGCGGATCGTCTCGATCTCGCGGTGGGTCCGCTCGTGCATCAGTTGGGCTTCGAGCCCGATGGCCTCCGGCTTCCCCGTGCTCCGGTTGATGGCGACGATGGACGGCTCGTTGAGGACGATCCCCTTGTCGCGTATGTAGATGAGCGTGTTCGCCGTCCCGAGGTCGATGGCGATGTCGTTGTTGAGGAACAAGGCGGCGGGGTGGGTGAAGGTGAGCATGGGGGTGGTGGAAGATAGGGTAAACGGGACAGCGCGGGCGGAGGAAGGCAGGGCGTGGAGGGAACGGAGGGTGAGGAGGGAATGGTACGTTTCAGCGACGGCGGCACCCCTCGCTCTCTCCCTGCTCTCCACGCTCTCTGTCCCCGAACTCAGTGCCGGAAGTGCCGCGCTCCGGTGAAGACCATCGCGAGGCCGTACCCGTCGGCAGCGGCGATCACCTCGTCGTCGCGGACCGAGCCCCCGGGCTGGATCACGGCGCGGGCTCCGGCCGAGGCGGCGGCAAGCAAACCGTCGGCGAACGGGAAGAAAGCATCGGACGCAACGACCGAATTCTCAAGCGCGAGGCTCGACTTTCCCGCCTTCATCACGGCGATCTCGCTCGCGTCGATCCGGCTCATCTGCCCGGCCCCGATGCCGAGCGTCGCCCCGCCCCCAGCGTAGACGATAGCGTTGCTCTTAACGTGCTTCGAGACCCGCCACGCGAAGTCGAGGTCGGCCCACTCGGCCTCGCTCGGGGCGCGCTCGGTGGCGACGGTCGAGCGCGCGCGGAGGTCGGCGGCGGAGCCGAGGGGCGGGTTGGCCTCCTGCACGAGCAGCCCGCCCGCCGCCGTCCGCACGTCGAGCGCCGCCACGTCTGCGCCGGGGCGGGTCTCGATCAGGCGGCGGTTTTTCTTCTGCTGGAGGAAACCGAGCACGCCCTCCTCGTAGCCCGGCGCGATGATGATCTCGGTGAAGACCGCGTCGATGGCCTCGGCCGTCGCCCGGTCGAGCGGGCGGTTGACGGCGACGATCCCGCCGAACGGGCTCTGCCGGTCGGTCGCAAAGGCCTTGTGGTAGGCTACCTCTAGCGCCTCGGCGGTCCCGACGCCGCACGGGTTGGTGTGCTTGAGAATCGCCACGGCCGGCCCGGCCTCGCCGAACTCGCGGATGAGGTCGAGCGCGGCCGTGAGGTCGATCAGGTTGTTGAACGAGAGGTCCTTGCCGTGGAGCTTGGTGAAAGCCTGCCCGGGGTCGCCGTAAAGGGCGGCGGCCTGGTGAGGGTTCTCGCCATAGCGGAGCGTCTGGGCCTTCGGCAAAGCGATGCTGAACGTCTCTGGTAGGGGCGACCGGCCGGTCGCCCCTGCACCGTCGTTCCGGTCGAAATAGTCGGCAATCGCCGCGTCGTAGTCGGCCGTATGGGTGAAGGCTGCGCCCGCCAGCTCCCGCCGCGTCGCCAGCGAAAGCTGCCCGCTGTGCGCTTCCAACTCTATGGCCACGGCGTCGTACTGGTCGGGCGAGGTGACGACGCCGACGAAGAAGTGGTTCTTCGCCGCTGCCCGCACCATCGTCGGCCCGCCGATGTCGACGTTCTCGACGGCGACCGCGTCGGTCACGTCGTCCTGCGCCACGGCCTCGGCGAAGGGGTAGAGGTTGACGACCACGAGGTCGATGGGCGCGATGCCGTGCTCGTCGAGCTGGGCGAGGTCGTCCGCGTCGGTGCGGCGGGCGAGGAGGCCGGCGTGGATCTTCGGGTGGAGCGTCTTGACGCGCCCGTCGAGAAGTTCGGGCGAGGCGGTGACCTCGGCCACGTCGCGCACCGTCAGCCCGGCCTCGCGGAGCACGCGCGCCGTCCCGCCTGTCGAGACGAGTTCAACCCCGAGCGCGGCGAGGCGCTGGGCGAAGGCGGCGAGGCCGGTTTTGTCGGAGACCGAGAGGAGGGCACGCTGCACCGGATAGCGGTCGGCCGGCGGCGGGAGGTCTTTCGTCTGAATCATGGTTCGAGTGTCGAGTTACGAGCGTCGAACGACGAACGGGTGCTCGTGACATCCGCTCGTCGCTCGTCACTCGTCGTTCGTAATTCTGACGTGGCGGCCGTCGATGCGGACGCGGTCGTCGGCGAAGAGGCGGAGGGCTTGGGGATAGAGTTGATGCTCGACGGCGAGGACGCGGGCGGCGAGTACCTCAGGCGTGTCGCCGGGATGCACCGGCACGGGCTCTTGGAGAACGATGGGGCCGGTGTCGTAGGCCTCGTCGACGAGGTGGACCGTCGCCCCGCTCCAGCGGACGCCGTGGGCGAGGGCGGCTTCGTGGACGCGGCGCCCGTAGAACCCCGGCCCGCCGAAGGCCGGCAGCAGCGACGGGTGGATGTTGAGAATGCGGTGTCGGAACGCACGCACGACCGCAGCGGGGATCTGCTTCAGGTAGCCCGCGAGCGCTATGAAAGTTGTCCCGTACTCACCCAGTACATCGAGCAGCGCAGCCCCGAACACGTCGGCGGCCGCGAAGTCCCGAGGGTGCAGCACGGCCGTCGGGATACCCGCCCGCTCCGCCCGGTCGAGGGCCCCGATGCTGGGCCTGTCCGAGACGACGAGCACCACCTCGGCGTTCAGCGACCCCTCGGCGACGGCGTCGAGGATAGCCTGCAGGTTCGAGCCACCGCCCGAGGCGAAAACGGCGAGTCGCAGGGCGTCGGACACAGTCAGGCGGTGACGGGTTCGAGGACGGTGAGCGTGGCGGCCTCGGCACCGACTTCCAGCTGGGCTCGGACGCCGACGGGCAGCGTGCTCTTCGGCCGGAGGTGGCCGTAGACGAGGCCGCGGGCGACGGGGTACGGCAGGTCGGCGGTGTAGTGGCCGAACACCTCGTCCAGCGAAAGCGAAGGCCGATTCTCGGGCGGATCGGCCCCGGTGAACGCGCCGAGGACGAGCCCGCCGAGATGGTCGAGCACACCCGCTAGCTTCAGTTGGGCAAACAGCCGGTCGATCCGGTACGGCGACTCGCCGACCTCCTCGACGAACAGGATCGCCCCGCGCAAGTCGGGCAGGAACGGCGTGCCGAGGAGCGCGCAGAGCATCACGAGGTTGCCGCCGACGAGCACGCCCCCGCCCTCGCCCGGCCGGACCGGCTCCAGCCGCTCGCCGCCGGGGCCGACGACCTCCCCCACCCCGCCCTCGGCGAGGTGCCAGAACTGGGCCTCGCTCGCCGCGTCCATCGCCGACCAGTCGGGGCCGACCATCGGACCGCTCAGACCGGGCAGCTCCGCCTTCGCCCAGAGCGCGCAGTGGAGTGCTGTGATGTCGCTGTAGCCGATGACGAGCTTGGGGTGCGCCCGGGCGGCGGCGTAGTCCAGGTCCGGCAGCAGGCGGAGCGTGCCGTAGCCGCCGCGCACGCAGAAAATGGCGTCGAGGTCGTCGCGCCGGAGGAGCGTGTTCAGTTCGTCCAGGCGCTCAGCGTCGGTCCCAGCGAGGAAGCCGTAGGGGGCAATCTCGCGCGGGTGCTCGAACCGCAGACCCCGGGCGCGGAGCGCGGCGAGGCCGTCGCGGTAGCGGACCTCGTCGAGGGGCGCGCTCGCGGGAGCAGCGACGGCAACGGTGCCGGAATGGCGGAGCGGAGGCGGCGTGGGCACGGGCGTGGGGCGGGGCGGCGAGACGGCCGTTCGGAAGATAGAATCTCGACGGGTAAGAGGGCGTTGAGATTTACGGGAGGACGGCGAGCGTGAGGGACTGTAGGTGGGCCGCAAGGCGCGCGAGGAGGTCGATGCCCCGCATCGGGCAGAGCCTGCCCTGAGCGTAGCCGAAGGGAGTGCAACGCGGCGGACGCCTCCAGTAGCCGCGCGCAGCCCCTCAGGGTGAATCCTCAACGCCCTCTGAAGGCGCGGTGAAAGCACGGCCGCCGCCCGTACCTTCCGGCTCACCCCAGCCTCCCCCCCTCTATGACCGTCGCCACCACGAACGCCGCGCTCACCGAGACCGACGCGGACCTCCTGCTCCTGTTCGTCCACGCCGACACTAACCTCGCGGACGCCTTTCCGGGGACCGAGCAGGCGGTGGCCGATGCCACGACGGGCGACGCGCCGGTGCTGTTCTATGCTGGAGACCGGCGCCTCGGGCTCGTCGGCATCAAAAACACGGAGGCCGAGACGCTCCGCACGGCCGCCGCGAAAGGCGCTGTCGCTGCGCAGAAGCTGAAGGCCGCCTCCGTCGCCCTCGCCCTTCCCGAGGCAGGACCGGAGCACGCCGCCGCGCTCGTCGAGGGCCTTATTCTCGGCGGCTACCGGTTCCTCGACTACAAGACCGGCGATGACCAGCCCGCCGCCGTCGAATCCCTGGACGTCCACGGCGACGGGATCGACGAGGCGGTCGACGCAGCGCGCGTCCGGGCCGAGTCGGCGTGCTTCGCGCGCGACCTCGTCAACACCTCGCCGCACGACAAGACGCCGGTGCTCCTCGCCGAGCGCGCGAAGGCGATGGCAGCCGAGGTCGGGCTGACCTGCGAGGTGTGGGACAAGGCCCGCGTCGAGAAGGAGCGGATGGGCGGGCTGCTCGCCGTCAACCGGGGCAGCCAGGACCCGCCCGCGTTCATCGTCCTGGAGCACAAGCCCGACGGCGCCCGGAACGAGCGGCCCGTCGTGCTCGTCGGCAAGGCGGTCGTCTTCGACACCGGCGGGCTGTCGCTCAAGCCGACGAAGGGCTCGATGGACAAGATGAAGGCCGACATGGGCGGCGGCGCGGCCGTCCTCGGCACGATGCGGGCCGTCGCGGCGCTCGGCCTCCCGCTCCACGTCGTCGCCCTCGTGCCCGCCACTGACAACCGGCCCGGCGAGACCGCCTACGTCCCCGGCGACGTGGTGACGATGCGCTCCGGCCTGACGGTCGAGGTCCTCAACACCGACGCCGAGGGCCGGATGATCCTCGCCGACGCGCTCGACGTGGCGAAAGGGTACGCCCCCGACCTCGTCGTCAGCGTGGCGACGCTGACCGGCGCGGCCGTCGTCGCCCTCGGTACCCGCGTCGCCGCCGTGCTGACGCCCGAGGACGACGCCAGCGCCGACCGCCTCGACGCCTTTATCGCCGCCGGCGACCGGACCGGCGAGTGGCTTGCTCCGCTCCCGATGCGCGCCCACTACGCCGAGCAGCTGAGGAGCGACACGGCCGACATCAAGAACGTCGGCGGGCGCGAGGCCGGGACGGTCACCGCCGCCAAGTTCCTCGAGCACTTCACCCGCGAGGGCGACGAGGCTGCGTACCCGTGGGTCCACCTCGACATTGCCGGACCGGCGTTCCTCAGCAGCCCCGCCCCGTACCGCCCGAAGGAGGGCACCGGCTTCGGCGTCCGCCTGCTCGTGGACGTGCTGGAGCACCGCCTCAACCGATGAACGGCGTAGGGGCGCAGCATGCTGTGCCCCTACGATTGTCCTACTATGCCCCATCGCTCTCGCCTCGCGCTCACCCTCGGCGACCCGAACGGGATCGGGCCGGAGGTGGTGCTGAAGACGCTCGCGGACGGCGACCTGCGCGCGCGCATCGATCCGGTGCTGGTCGGGTCGGAAGCGGTGCTGCACGCGCACGCCGCGCGGCTCGGGCTGGAAGATGTGGCGACGGGGCTAGACATCTGGGAGGTCGCGCCGGGCGAGACGCCGGACATTGCGTGGGGCGAGACGAACGCGGTGGGCGGCCGCCTCGCCATGCGGGCCGTCGAGCGCGCCGTCGACGCCTGCCTCGCAGGCGAGGCCGACGCGATGGTGACGGCTCCGATCTCGAAGGAGGCGATCACGCTCGCGGGCTACCACGTCCCCGGCCACACCGAGTTCATCGCTGCCCGCACCGACGCCGATGGGGTGGTGATGGTGCTCCTCGACCCGCACGTTCCCGGTCTCCGCGTCGCGCTCGTCACAACGCATATGCCGGTCCGCGCCGTCGCCGACGCCGTGACGCCCGAGGTAATCCTCGACACGCTCCGCCGCCTCGACGCCAGCCTGCGGCGCGACTTCGGGATCGACGCCCCGCGCGTCGCCGTGCTCGGCCTGAACCCGCACGCGGGCGACGGCGGGGTGATCGGGACCGAGGACCGCGACCTCGTCGAGCCGGCGCTGGAGCGGGCACGCGCCGAGGGCCTGGGCGTCCACGGCCCCTTTCCCGCCGACGCGTTCTTCGGGCGGCGCGGCTTCGAGCGGCACGACGCCGTCCTTGCGATGTACCACGACCAGGGGCTCGCCCCGTTCAAAGCCCTCGCCATGGGCGGCGGGGTCAATGTCAGCGTAGGCCTCCCCATCGTCCGCACCTCGCCCGACCACGGGACCGGCTTCGATATCGCCGGGCGCGGCCTCGCCGACGCGGCGAGCTTCCGCGAGGCCACGCTCCTCGCCGCCGAGATCGCCGCGCGACGCAGGCTGGAGGATAGAGGGTAGAAGATGGAGGATGGCACCTCAAACTCGACCGCCCTTTCATTCGCCATCCTCTATCTTCCATCCTCACGACGCCGCTGTTTCTCTTACCGCCATCGACCGGAGATGCCGCCCCCGACACCCGCCGCCACCCCGCCCTACGACGCCCTCGCCGCGGGCTACGACGTGGTCATGGCGCACGTCGACTACGGCGACTGGGCCGACTACGTCCTCGACCTCTTCGCGCTCCACGAGCACGAGCCGCAGTCGATCCTCGAACTCGGCTGCGGGACGGGCAGCCTCGCCTTTGAGTTGCAGGAGCGGCGGCCCGGCGGGTTCCGCTACCTCGCCACCGACCGCTCGGAGACGATGGTCCGCGTGGCCCGGGCGAAAGCAGACCTGCACGGAACGAGCCTCGGCGACCCCGGATCGGGTCCGGGGCAGGCTCTCCGCTTCGCCGTGGCTGACTTCACAGGGTTCGACGTAGACGAGCGCTTCGACGCGGTCCTGCTGCTCTACGACGGGCTGAACTACCTCCTCGACGACGCCGACGTGGCGGCCCTCTTCGAGCGCGTCGCGGCGGCGCTCGCGCCGGGCGGCCTGTTCATCGTCGACCAAAGCACGCCGGCCAACTCGGTCAACAACGAGGCCTACTTCGAGGACGAGGGCGAGGCCGACCGCTTCACGTACACCCGGCACAGCCAGTACGACCCCGCGACCCGCCTCCACACGACCACGTTCGACCTGGAGATCGACGGCACGGCCTACGCCGAGCGGCACGTCCAGCGGGCCTACGCGCTGGGCGAGATCGACGCCCTCGCCGCCGCCTCGCCGCTGGAGGTGATGGCCGCGTACGACGGCTTCACCACGGCCTCGGCCACCGACGATTCCGAGCGCATTCATTGGATTATGAAAAGGTCGAAGGACGAATGACGAGGTTCGAGTGGGTGCCGCCCTCAGTCATTCGTCGCTCGTCATTCGTAACTCGACATTCGACATGATTGAATTCCGCAATGTGAGCCTGTCGTATCCGACCCCGGAGAAGGGGCGGCGGACGATCTTCGAGGACGTGTCGTTCCAGATCGATCGCGGCGAACTCGTCTACCTCGTCGGCAAGACGGGGAGCGGGAAGAGTTCGCTCCTGAAGCTGCTCTACATGGACCGCGAGCCGGACGCGGGGGTGGTGGGCGTCGGGCACTACCGGTCGGACCAGATCAAGGAGAAAGAGGTCCCCTACCTCCGGCGCTCGCTCGGGGTCGTCTTCCAGGACTTTCAGCTCTTGCCGGACCGGAGCGCGTTCGAGAACGTCGCCTTCGCGCTCTACGCGACCGGCAAGAGCGGCGGCGCAGTCAAGCACCGCGTGCTCCAGGTGCTCGCGCGCGTCGGGCTGACGCACCGGCAGCGGGCGATGCCGCACGAGATGTCCGGCGGCGAGCAGCAGCGCGCCTGCATCGCCCGTGCGCTCGTCAACGAGCCGCCCCTCCTCCTGGCCGACGAGCCCACCGGCAACCTCGACCCTACGGTCGCCGACGGCATCCACGAGCTGCTGCTCAAGCTCCACCGGCAGGGCATGACGATCCTCATGGCGACGCACGACTACCGCCTCGTCCGTCAGCACCCGGCGCGCACGCTCGCCCTCACGAAGGGCCGCGTCGTCGAGGTCACGCCCGAAGTCCTCGGCGCGGCGGAGCGGGCATAGGCGAGGAACGTATCTTCCAGAACGTTATCCCGCCTCCCCTCCACCTCGAAGTATATGGCCCGCTGGATCGACGACATTGTAACCGCGATGCAGAATCTCGGAGGGCAAGCGGCCTACGCCGCCCTGTACGAGGAGGTAGCACGCGTGCGAGGCCTCCCACTTCCGAAGACCTGGCGGGCGATTGTTCGGAACCAGGTCGAAAGCTACTCCTCTGACTCCGAAAATTATCGGGATAGCCGCGAGGATTTGTTCTACTCTGTCGGGGGGCTCGGAAGTGGCGCGTGGGCGCTTCGAAAGCGGGCGGGCTATCCGACCAAGAATTCTATAACTCGCGCCGACTCCGCTTCCGCCTCGCGTGAGCCGCGTCCCGGCTACGAGGGGGCCGTGAAGCGCGTCGCACTCGACCGATACGAACGAGACCCGAAACTCCGGCAGCGCTGTCTCGACTACTTCGGATATGACTGCGCCGTATGTGGGCTCAATTTCGAGACGGCCTACGGGGAGATAGGTCGGGGATATATCCATGTTCATCATCTGGTCCCGCTTGCATTGAAGGCTGGACCTCGCCTCGTTGACCCAGTTCGAGACCTTCGGCCAGTCTGCCCGAACTGCCACGCCATGCTACACCGCCGCAATCCGCCCATCCCGGTTGAGGAATTGCGCGCTCAACTGCGCTCCTCGGCTAGTTGACCACATTCTTCCGTTTCGCCGCAACTGCGCCGTGCCAGATCGGGAACGAGTCGAGGGCGTTCGGTTCCCTGAATCAAACACGCGGGCGCCATGCAGCGGCACCAGGTCTACCATTCCGACCCCGACACTTTGGGAGGCACACCCGTGTTTCAGGGCACGCGCGTTCCCGTCCAGAACCTCCTCGACTACCTCTCTTCGGGCCGACCACTCGACGACTTCTTGGAGGGGTTCCCCAGTGTCAGCCGTGAGCAGGCCGCTGCGTTCCTCGCGCTGGCGAAAGACGCTGTCCTCGCGGCTGCCTAGCGGGCAGACTGGACGCAGCGCGGGATCATGGGTTGGACTGTGACCGTTGGCCTCGGCCCCTCCTCCCTACCTCTTCGACTGCCGTGCCCGCCTCCCTCCTCTGGTTCCGCAACGACCTCCGCCTCCACGACCACGAGCCGCTCCTCGACGCTGTCGAAGCGGCCGGGCCGGACGGGCGGCTCCTCGCCGTCTACTGCCTCGACCCGCGCCACTACGCTGAGACGCCGTACGGCTTCCGTAAGACTGAGGGCTACCGCGCCGCCTTCGTCCTCGAATCGCTCCGCGACCTCCGCGGGCGGATGCGCTCGCTCGGCAGCGACCTCGTCGTGCGGCAGGGGCGGCCGGAGGACGTGCTGCCCCCGCTCGCCGAGCAGACCGGCGCGGCGTCGATCCACCTCCACGACGAGCCGATGCAGGAGGAGATGGAGGTCGAGCAGGCACTCCGCGAGGCGCTGCCGGACCTGACGTGGAACGTCGTCTGGGGCCACACGCTCGTCTCGCTCGACGACCTCCCGTTCGAAGTCGCCGACGCGCCGGACGTGTTCACGCAGTTCCGCAAGGCCGTCGAGAAGGGTCCGGCGGGCGACTACTACGCGCCCGAGCCCGCCCCCGAGGCGCTGCCGCCGACGCCCGACGGCGTCGGGCCCGGCGCTATCCCCGAGTCGGTCGACGCCCTCGGCGTCGCGCCGCGCGAGACGGACGACCGGCTCGGGTTTCGGATGCGCGGCGGTGAGACGGCCGGGCTGAAGCGCCTCGATCACTACCTCTGGGATGCCGACCGTCTCCGCGTCTACAAGGAGACCCGCAACGGAATGCTCGCGCCCGACGACTCGTCGAAGCTCTCGGCGTGGCTCGCGCACGGGTGCCTTTCGCCGCGCCGCGTCCAGGCCGAGGTCCGGCGCTACGAGGCCGAGCGCGTCAAGAACCGGAGCACCTACTGGCTGACCTTCGAGCTGCTGTGGCGCGACTTCTTCCGGCTCTACGGCGCCAAGTATGGCGACCGCCTGTTCTGGCCCTCCGGCCCGAAGGGCGTCGCGGGCATGCCGGAGCGCCTCGACGAGGGCCTCTTCGCCGCCTGGCGCGACGGGCGAACCGGCCTCCCGATGGTGGACGCCTCGATGCGCGAACTCAACGAGACCGGCTTCATGTCGAACCGGGGCCGGCAGAACGTGGCCTCGTTCTTCGCCAAGCACCTCAAGCAGCCGTGGTGGGTCGGCGCGGCCTACTTCGAGGCGCTGCTGGTGGACTACGACGTGACGAGCAACTGGGGCAACTGGGCCTACAACGCCGGCGTCGGTAGCGACCCGCGCGACCGCTACTTCGACGTCGAGCTGCAGCTCAGGAAGTACGACGAGGACGCCGCCTTCGTGAAGCACTGGCTGCCCGCGCTCCGCGACCTCCCGCCGAAGCAGGCCCGCGAGCCGTACCGGATGTCGGACGCCGAGCAGGAGCGGCACGGCGTCGTCCTCGGCGAGGACTACCCGGTCCCGGTGATCGACTACGACCGGGTGACGCAGGCCCTCCGCGAGGGCTCGCGCCCCGGCCGCGACGACCGCGGCTCGAAGCAAGGCGGCCCGCGCCGCAAACGCGGCAACCGACGCCAGCGCTAGACCGCTCAACTAGCGCGGACATCCATGCTTACCCATAAGGGCTACACGGGTCACGTCGAGTCGATGTCTAGATTGCGGTCAGAATCTTTCCCTATCGCGCTTTCCGCTCTCGCCGGCCTCCTGTGCTGCGCGTTGCTGTTTGCCTTCAAATCAGACCTGTTCCGCGATACCCTTGCCCCCTTCGCTGCCCTCTTTCCTGCCTGTGGGCTCACTGGGGCGCTGGTTGGAACAAGAATCTGGCGCACATCTTCGCGGCGACGACCATGGTGCACAGCAACCTGGGCCTTCTCCTTTCCTCTCTTCTTGTTTGTGGCCGGGTTCATCGCTATCTCCGTCGCCCTTTCTATCATGTCCCCGGATCGCCCCAATACCACTCTAGCTGAATATTTTGGAGGCATGTTTATTCTCTTTGTTTACTACGCCTTCAGCTTCTTCATTCCGCACCTCGCTATTAGCGTTCTCCTCGCCCTTGTGCTGTATCGAAGAGCTTCTACGTCCGATCGTAGCGACAGCGACCATGCAACCTGAGCCGCTCCGCCAGCCGTTTGAGGTCGAGATCGCCATCACGCCGGCGGACATCGATCAGCTCGACCACGTCAACAACGTCGTCTACCTGCGCTGGGTGCAGGAGGCGGCGATTGCGCACTGGACGGCGGCCGCGACGGACGAGGAGAAAGACAGCTTACTCTGGGTCATCGCCCGGCACGAGATCGACTACCGACGGCCGGCGTTCCGGCAGGACGAGGCCGTCATCGTCCGGACATGGCTTGGGGGGACGAGGGGACAATCGTTCGAGCGGCACACGGAGATCCTTCGCGCCGCGGACCGGAAGCTGCTGGCAGAGGCCCGCACCTTCTGGCGACCCATCGACCCGGCGACGATGCGGCCCGTCGCGCCGAGCGACGACCTCTACGCCCGGTTCTCGACATCGGACGGCGGGTAGGCTCGTCCGGCAGATAGGCTCTAACCAGTCAAAGGAACCTCGGGTCTCGCCCAAAAGTCCTGGGGACGGCCTGGACGCTGCCGGTGGCGGTGGACGGCCGACCCCTTCTGCGGTTTGCCTCTCTCAACGCCTCTGCATGGACGCTCTGTCCGACCTCGTCTCGACGTTCGCCTCCCAGCTTCAGAAGCCGACGCTGGCCTTTCTGCTGGGCGGCATGGGCATCGCCGCGCTGGGGTCCAAGCTGACGATCCCGGACGCGATCTACCGCTTCATCGTGTTCATGCTCCTGATGCGGATCGGCCTGGAGGCAGGAATTGAGATCCGCGAGGCCGACTTCGGGGCGATCGTGGTTCCGGCGCTGATCGCGTTTGTGGTCGGGTGCTTCGTCGTGATCCTCGGCCGGGTGACGCTGGCGGCGCTGCCGCAGGTGAGCACCGAGGACGGGATCGCCACGGCGGGCCTGTTCGGGGCCGTGAGCGCCTCCACGCTCGCCGCGGCGATGGTGGTGCTCGAAGAGGAGACGGTCTTGTTTGAGGCGTGGGTCCCGGCGCTCTACCCGTTCATGGACATCCCCGCGCTCGTGCTGGCGATTGTGCTGGCCGGGGTGCACGCGCAGAAGCAGAACGGCACCGAGCGCGTGGCGATCCTGCCGATCCTCAAGAACAGCCTGCGCGGCTCGGCGCTCTCGGCGCTCCTGCTCGGCATCGTGATCGGGCTGCTGGCCCGGCCCGAGGGGCTCTTCGAGGAGTTCTACGACCCGCTCTTCCGCGGCCTGCTCTCGATCCTCATGCTGGTGCTCGGCATCGAGGCGTGGTCGCGCCTGGCGGAGCTGCGCCAGGTGGCGCACTGGTTTGCGATCTACGCCCTCGTGGCCCCGCTCGTCCACGGACTCGTGGCCTTCGGGCTGGGCTACCTCGCCCACGTCGCGACCGGCTTCAGCCCGGGCGGGGTGATCCTGCTGGCGGTCATCGCCGCGTCGAACTCGGACATTTCGGGTCCGCCGACGCTGCGGGCCGGGATCCCCTCGGCGAACCCGTCGGCCTACATCGGCTCCTCGACAGCGATCGGCACGCCGATCTCGATCGCGGTCGGGATTCCGCTCTACCTGACGCTTGGCCAGCTCGTCTTCGGCCTCTAGCCGCTGCTCAACCCTTTGCTACCGGAGGAAACGCTATGACCCACCAGGCGACCAAAGTCTCGATTGTCACCGAGAAGCTCAACGAGGACCAGATCGAGCAGATCATCGTTGACGCCGGGGCGACGGGCTACTCGGTCTTCGAGGGCAGCGGGAAGGGCGGGCACCGCATCAAAGCGGGAGGCCGCGCCTCGGTCGTCGGCGACTTTTCGCTCGTCAAGATCGAGGTGATCGTCGCCGACCGGGCGACGGCCGACGCCATCGTAGACCGGGTGGCCGCCACCTACTTCAAAAACTACTCGGGGATCGTCTACATGGAGGCCGTCGAGATCCTGCGCATCGAGAAGTTCTAGGCACCGGTGACGTGGGGCTCGATGCGGCGGTAGGTCCCGCTGGTGGCCTCGGCCAGCATGAAGTCAGCCACGTCAGCGCGGGGGATCTTGGCACCGAGGCCGAGCTGGAGGATGCCGTGGCGGTAGCGGCCCGAGTGCGGGTCGTCGGTCAGGCGGGGGGCGCGGACGACGGCGTAGTCGAGGTCGGAGCGGCGGAGGACGGCGGCGTGGCCCTCGGCGTCGGCGAGGATGTCTTTGGCCACGAGGCCCATCACGCCGCGCATGATCTTCCCGCCGAGCGAGCGCTCGGGGTCGCCGGGGGCGTCGACGCCGGCACCGGTGAGGCTCACGATGCGGCGGACGCCGTGGGCCGCCATCGCGCGGGCGATGTGCTCGGTACCCTCGGTCTGGACGCGGCCGTCCTTAGGGACGGGGGCGAGGCACGAGAGGACAGCATCGGCCCCCGCGACGGCGCGGGCGACGGCGTCGTAGTCGCGCACGTCGCCCTCGACGACGCGGAGGCGGTCGTTCGAGAGGTCTTGCTGGGCGGCGAGCTTGGCGCGGCTGCGCACGAAGGCGGAGACGGTGTGGCCAGCGGCGAGGGCCTGGGTGAGGGCTTCGCGGCCAGTCCGGCCGGTGGCTCCGAAAACGGCGAGGTGCATGGGATCGAAACGCAAGGTGAGTGGTTGAGGTGCGCACGCAGGCTCCGCTACGTTCGGTTCCCTCTGTTACCTACCCCGAGGTAAGAAATGGCTTCGGCCACGCTCCACGCCGCCTGCCCCGTCACCGCTGCCGTCGCGCTCGTCGGCGGAAAGTGGAAGATCCCGCTCCTGTGGCACCTCCAGGCCGGGCCGCGCCGCTACGGGGCGCTTCGGCGGGCGATCCCCGGCATCTCGGAGAAGATGCTCGGCCAGCAGCTCCGCGCCCTCGCCGCCGACGGTCTCGTCGAGCGGACGGTCTACGCTGAGGTCCCGCCCCGCGTGGACTACGCGCTCACCGCGCAGGGCCGCGCCCTGACGCCCGCGCTGAGCGCGCTCGCCGACTGGGGCGTCGCCCACCTCGACGGCCCGTGGTGTAGCGAAGCGCAGAGCACGGAGGGCACGGCATGAAGTTCGTCAGCGGCCAGCTCTCCTACTTTTTCGGGGACCGCAAAGTCCGGCGCAACGTCCGGTCGCTGCTGAAGTACGTCGCGTTCATCGCCGCCGTGATCGTGGTCTACGCCGTCGTGTTCCACGTCGTGATGCGCTACGAGGGGCAGGAGCACTCGTGGGTGACAGGGTTCTACTGGACGCTGACGGTGATGAGCACGCTCGGCTTCGGCGACATCACGTTCCAGAGTGACCTCGGGCGGCTCTTCAGCATCGTCGTGCTGCTCTCGGGGATCGTCCTGCTCCTGATCGTCCTCCCGTTCGCGTTCGTCCGGTTCTTCTACGCGCCCTGGCTGGAGACGCAGGTCCGCACGCGTGCCCCGCGCGCCGTGCCGCCGGACACCGAGGGCCACGTCGTGATCTGCGACTACGACTCGGTGGCGCCGGGGCTGATCCGGCGGCTCAAGCAGGAGGGCATCCCCTACTTCGTGCTCGAAGACGACCCGACGGTCGCCGCCAACCGGTACCTGGACGGCGTTTCGGTGATCGCGGGCGAGGTCGACAGCAGGGCTACCTACGAGGCGCTCCGCCTCGACCATGCCCGCCTCGTGCTCGCCAACCGCGAAGACACGGTCAATACCAACATCGTCCTGACCGTCCGCGAGGTGGAGCCGGACGAGACGGTCGTGGCGATTGCCAACGCGAAGGACTCCGTCGACGTGCTCGAACTGAGCGGGGCTACGCACGTCCTCCCGCTCAAGCAGTGGCTCGGCGAGCAGCTCGCCAACCGCGTCAACGCACAGCACGCGCAGTCCCACCCCATCGGCCACTACGAGGACCTGCTCATCGCCGAGCTGCCGGTGCACAACACGCCGTTCTCCGGCAAGACGATCCGCGAGACGCGGATGCGCCAGATCTCCGGCGTGAGCGTAGTCGGCATCTGGGGACGCGGGGCCTTGCTTCCGGCGCGGGCCGACACCCACCTCGACAACGACAGCGTGCTCGTCGTCATCGGCACCGAGGAGCAACTTGCGGCGCTCGACGACCTCCTCGTCATCTACAGCGTCAACCCGAACCCCGTCGTCGTCGTCGGCGGCGGGCGGGTCGGTGCGGCGGTGGCGCGGTCGCTCCGGGCACGCGACATCCCGGTCCACCTCGTCGAGCGCGACCCGGCGCTCTGCCGGCGGCTCCAGTCGGCCTGCAACGAGGTCTTCGCCGGGGACGCAGCGGACTACTACCTCCTGGAGGAGGCCGGCGTGCTGAAGGCCCCCTCGGTGGTGCTGACGACCAACGACGACGCCGTCAACATCTTCCTCGCCTCGTACTGCCGCAAGCTGAACCCCGAGGCCCGCATCGTCAGCCGGATCACGCACGAGCGCAACCTCGAAGCCATCCACCGCGCCGGGGCGGACTTCGTGCTGAGCTACGCCTCGCTCGGCACCGAGGCCGTGTTCTCGATCATCAAGGGCAAGGAGCTGATCGTGCTCGGCGAGGGGGTCAACCTGTTCTCGGTCCCGACGCCGCGCTCGCTGCGCGGCAAGGCGCTCGCCGAGACCGGTATTGGGGCCCAGACGGGGATGACCGTCGTCGCCCTGCAGCAGAACGGCAGCGTCACGACGGACCTCTCGGCCGAGACCGTGCTCGCCGCCGAGGACGAGCTCCTCATGCTCGGCGGGAGCGAGCAGCGCCGCGACTTCGCCAAGCTCTTCGGCGCGTGACTGAGCCGGGTCTGGGCAGCAGGGTGCGGGGGGCTGAGGGTGCGATGCCGGTTCGCTTGGGTGACGGTCCGCCCAGCGCCCCGTCTCAACCGCTGTAGGGGCCTGGCATGCTACGCCCCTACGGTGCCGCGATGCACCACGAACTCGAAGAGGTAGTATCACACACGCACTGCGCTACTCCTCCGCCGCGATCACGTCGATCAGCTCGACCTCGAAGGTGAGGGCGCGGCTCGGGCCGATGGGCGGGCGGGCCTGCTCGCCGTAGGCGAGGGCGGCCGGGATGTAGAGCATCCACTGGCTCCCCGGCTTCATGAGCTGGAGCGCCTCGTTCCAGCCCTCGATCACCTCGCCGACGCGGAACTGCTGCGGCTGGCCGCGCTCGTAGGACGAGTCGAAGACGGTGCCGTCGGGGAGCGTGCCGCGGTAGTTGACCACGACGGTCTCGCCGAGTTCAGGAGACTCGCCCTCGCCCTCGCGGAGCACCTTGTAGAGCAGCCCACTCTCGGTGGCCTCGACGCTGTCCTGCCCGGCGATGCCGGCGAGGTAGGCCTCGCCCTCCTCCGCGTTCGACCGCGTCGCCTGGACTCGGAGGGTGTCCCCGAAGGCGCGCATGATCGAGGCGATCTCGTCGTCCGAGAACCGCATCGAGTCGCCGCGCAGCCCTTCGCGGGCGGCTGCGAGGACGAGGTCGTGGTCGAGTTCGACACCCTGGAGGGCGGACTGCTCGCTGAGATCAGATCCGAAGCCAAAGCCGATGATGTAGGCCGCCTGCTCGTCTAGGGTGTCGAGGTCGCCGGTCTCGGGCGCGGTCTCGCAGGCGGCGAGGACGAGGGGCGCGGCGAGGACGAGGGGCACGGCGAGGAGGGCGAGCAGGCGGCGGCGGGTCGCGTGGCGTATGGACATGGAGCGAGGCGGAGGGTGAGAGCACGGTCGGAGGCCTGCGGGCGCGGCGCGCCGAGGCAGCGCAGAGTATACCCCCCGCCGCGCGCCCGGCGAAAGCGCGGCGGGGCCGCGGCGCGCATTCCTTCCCAAACCTTCGCAGCCGGTGCGCCGCTGGCGCGGAATGGGGAGAGAGGGGAGAACGGGAAAGTTTATTTCGGCGTGGAGGGTTAGGAGGGTAGGGAGGGAACAGACTTGGCGCGGAGCGCGAGGGTCTCGGTACCTTTCTTGGCTTTTCTTGAGACGCCCTCCACGCCCTCCACGCCCTCCACGCCCTCCACGCCCTCCACGCCCTCCACGCCCTCCACGCCCTCCACGCCCTCCACGCCCTCCACGCC
>JBCDKT010000019.1 GCA_038746285.1 Bacteroidota bacterium | reverse complement strand
GCCGGTGCCGGGGGTGAGCAGGTCGTCGTCACCGCCGGTGGGGTTGGCCGAGTCGAAGATCATGGCCGGGTTGTTGACCGGGTCGTTGGTGGTGACGGTGATGCCGAAGGCGGCGTACTCGTCGTCTACGACCGTGCCGGCTGCCAGGGCCTGCCCGCCAGCGTCGGTGTCGAAGTTAATGTCGTCACAGGTCTGAGCCGCCGCATTCGGCGCGAGCCCTGCCACGACGAGCCCGAAGGCTGCCAGGAGCGCCCAGCGGCGCAGGAAGGTAGAAGGTCGGTGCATCGGAGAACCAGGATGGATGGAGTATGCTGTGAGCCCCACACGGCCTCGCGGACGTGCAAGTGGCGGCTAATCTAGCTATTGAAGAATTAGTTGGTTCGACAGGTAGGCGAGCCGCAGGCGCACACGCCATGCGCCATAGGAGCAAAGAGGATGCGCCAGTAGGAGCATGGGCTGCTGTGCCCACCGAAAAGCATGGAACAATCCGCCCCTGGAGGCCTAGATTCAAGGGTCGCATTAGGCACATGGCTCAGACACATTCTGTCGCTAAACACCTGTCCCCTTCGCGTCCGAAGCCTGCCTTTCCGAAGTGAGACAGGACCCTCTGCACGCCCTGATCCTGTGCCCGAGGGATCGGCCGATCCCTACGGAGGTAAGACGCCACATGTCTCCTGCCACCTCCGCACGCACCTCCGCCCCCCCCGCCGACTCGGCGCGGATAGCCCTTCCGGTCGAGGGCATGGAGTGCGCGGCGTGCGCGGCGCGGATCGAGCGATGCCTCGGCAAGCAGGCCGGCGTGCAGTCGGCGAGCGTGAACTACGCCACCGGCGAGGCCGTGGTCGAGTACGCCCCCGGCGAGGTCGAGGTGGAGACGCTTGCGGCGGCGGTGGAGCAGGCCGGGTTCCGGGTCCGTCCGGACGCGCTTCGCGGCTCGGCAGAGGACGACGCGGCACCCGGCGGACGCGAGAGCCATTACCGCACACTGCGCCGCCGCACGGTCGCTGCCGCCGTGCTGTCGCTGCCGGTCGTGGTGCTCTCGATGGCGCACGGCGCGCTCGACTTCCCCGGGATGCGGTGGCTAATGCTGGCGCTAACTACACCGGTCGTGGTGTGGGCCGGAGCCGGGTTCTTCGCCGGGGCGTGGCGCTCGCTCCGGCACCGGGCGGCCGACATGAACACGCTCGTCGCGCTCGGCGTCGGGACGGCCTACGGAACCAGCGTGGTCGCCACGCTCGCGCCGGGACTGTGGTCGTCGGCGGGACAGAGGCCCGATGTCTACTTCGAGGCGGCGGCGGTGATCGTGACGCTGATCCTGCTCGGGCGGCTGCTGGAGGCGCGGGCGAAGGGGAAGACGGGCGCGGCCATCCCGCGGCTGATGAACCTCCAGCCTGAGACGGCCCGCGTCGTCCGCGGCGGACGCGAGACCGAAGTGCCCGTCGCCGAGGTCTGCGTCGGGGACCAGGTCGCGGTGCGGCCGGGCGAGCGCGTTCCGCTCGACGGCACCGTCATCGAAGGCGCGTCGGCCGTGGACGAGAGCATGCTGACGGGCGAGCCGCTGCCGGTCGAGAAGCGGCCCGGCGATGCCGTGACCGGGGCGACGGTCAACCGCACGGGCGCGTTTACGCTCCGTGTCAGCCGGACCGGCGCGGGCACGACGCTCGCCCAGATCGTCCGGCTCGTCCGTGAGGCGCAGGGCCGCAAGGCTCCGATCCAGCGCCTCGCCGATACCGTCTCGGGCGTCTTCGTGCCTGTCGTGTTTGCCATCGCCGTCCTCGCCTTCGCCGTGTGGATGGCCGTCGGCCCGGAGCCGCGCCTGACGTACGCGCTCCTGAGCTTCGTCAGCGTCCTCATCATCGCCTGCCCCTGCGCCCTCGGCCTCGCCACGCCAACCGCCATCGTCGTGGCGACCGGCCGCGCCGCCGAGCGTGGCATCCTGTTCAAGGGCGGCGATGCCGTCGAGCGCCTGCGCAGCGTGGAGGTCGTGCTCTTCGACAAGACGGGAACGCTTACCGAGGGCACCCCGCGCCTGACCGACGTGGTCTCGCTCGCCGGGTGGACCGACGCCGACCTCCTCGCGCTCGCAGCGTCAGCCGAAGCCCGGAGCGAGCACCCGATCGGCGAAGCCATCGTCGCCGAAGCCCAGGCACGAGGGCTCGCCCTGCCGACTGCCGAGGCGTTCCAGTCGCAGACCGGCCTCGGCGTCGAGGCGACGGTGGACGGGCGCGCCGTAGTGATCGGCAACCGAGCGTTTCTGGAGGAGCGAGGAATCGATCAGAGCACTCTGGACTCGGACGACGCCGACCTCGCTAGGTCGGGGAAGACGGTCGTCCGCGTTGCGCTCGACGGTGAGGCGGCGGGCGTCCTCGCTGTGGCCGACGCCATTCGGCCCGAGTCCGCCGCGGCGGTGAAGGCGCTCCGCACCCTCGGCCTGGAAGTCGTGATGGTGACGGGCGATGCCGAGGCATCGGCCCGCGCCGTCGCCGAGGCCGTCGGCATCGAGCGCGTCGAGGCGAACGTGCGGCCTGCTGACAAGGCCGAGGTCGTCCGCCGCTACCAGCGCGACGGCCGGGTCGTGGCCCATGTGGGCGACGGGATCAACGACGCGCCGGCGCTCGCGGCGGCCGACGTGGGCGTCGCCCTCGCCGCCGGCACCGACGTCGCCGTCGAGGCCAGCGACGTGACGCTGATGCACAGCGATCCCCGCGCCGTCGCCGAGGCGTTCCGCCTCTCGAAGCGGACGCTGCGGACGATCAAGCAAAACCTCTTCTTCGCCTTCGTTTACAACGTCCTCGGCATCCCCGTCGCGGCCGGCGTGCTGTACCCGGCCTTCGGCCTGCTCCTCTCGCCGGTCATCGCGTCGGCGGCGATGGCGCTCTCGTCGGTGTCGGTCGTCACCAACAGCCTCCGGCTCCGAAGCACTGCCTAGCTACTTCGCGCGCCGTGGAACGCCGAAGCCGGGATGCGAAGCAGCAGGTTCGGATCCGGGCAGAGCGAGGTCCAGACGCTGCGCTCCTCGGCCGTTCCGACGCCGGGGAAGTCGCCGCGCCGTCCGAGTAGGTCGGTGATGAGCTGGACGTGGAGATGGGGAGCCCAGCCGCCGTTTTCCTCCGGCGTGCCCAGCGCTCCGATGCGCTGCCCGGCTTCCACCGAATCGCCTTCGGCGAGACCTCGGAGCGAGGCCCGGCTGAGGTGACCGTAGAGCGTCCAGAACGGCGGGCATCCGTCGGGCCGGTGTTCGAGGATCACAGTTGGGCCGTAGTCGAGCGGAAGCGCGTTGTCGGCGAAGCTGTGGACAGTCCCGCCGAGCGGAGCGAAGACGGGCACCCCCGCAGGCTGGAACAGGTCGAGGCCCAGGTGGACCGTGCGCGCCTCGCCTGCCGTCTGGAACTGCGCGGCGGTGTAGACCCCCCGTACTTCGTCGTAGCGGCCGACCCCGACCTCGGCCGCCGCCTCGCGCATCCGCCGCTCGATCTCCTCCGACGCCAGCATCGGCCCCGAAAGCGCGTCGGCCGCCCACTCGGTGCTGCTCGTGCTGAAGTCGAACACCAGGACAGGTGCTGTGCTCGGGTCGGGGGTGACGATGGGCGCGCCCCGATTCTCTGCTAGCCACGCGGCGATGGCCAGCGTTTGAGGGCACGGCTCCAGGCCGCGCCCGTCGCGGAGGCGGTAGGCCGCGAGGGCGTCGCCGGGCACGGCCTAGTGCTCGGCGAAGACGGCCGCGCGCCCGTCGCGGGTGAACATCATCACCTGGTAGCGCTGCGCCGGTCGGCCCTCGACCTCCATCCCCGGCGAGCCGATCGGCATGCCCGGCACGGCGATGCCGATGGCCTCCGGCGGCCGCTCGGCGAGGAGCCGCCGCACGTCGCCGGCCGGCACATGGCCCTCGACCACGTAGTCGCCGACGATAGCCGTGTGGCAGGACGCGAGTTCGTCCGGCACGCCGAGGCGGGCGCGGGTGTCGGCCGTGCTGGAGACCTCGATGGTCTCGACCTCGAACCCGGACTCGACCATGTGGTCGGCCCAGAGGCCGCAGCAGCCGCAGGTCGGTGTTTTGTAGACCGTCACGGACGGAGTCTGGGCTTCGGACCGGCACCCGGAGAGGAAGACGAGGGCACCAAGCAGGAGGGGAAGGACGGGTCGCATAGTCTGGTCAGTTCGTGTAGCCGCGCAGGCGGTCATAGGCGGCAGTCTGGTTCGGCGTGAGCGCGTTCCGCATCGCGATGTGGGCGCTCAGGTGGACGGCCCGCAGCCGTCCTCGCGCTTCGCCGAGGTGGCTGGTGATACGCGCCACGTCTTCCGGGGTCGCCGCGCCGCCCGCGAAAAGAGCGTCAAGGTGGCGCTCCATCTCAACGATCTGAGCGCCCAGAGGCCGCGCCTCGGCCTGGACGCCGTCGAAGAGGCGCTGCGCCTCAGCGTGCTGCTCTGGAGAGAGGCCGAGGCTGTCGGCGAGCTCGAGGACGTGGAGCGGGCCGGGATAGCGGTTGAGTTCCGCCGCCATCGCTAGCCCGAGGCCGCGCCCTTCGAGCAGCCCTGTCGTTTCCTGGCTGGAGAGCGCTTTGATGGCCCGGTCTGCGTCATCGGCGTAGGCCGCATAGTGGCGCTGGTGATCGTGCTGAGCCGTCGCCGGGAGTGCAGCGAGGAATAGCAGAAAAAGGAGAGGCCGCATGCCGAGATTGGGAAGGAAAATGGGGTACGGACACCTTGCTGGAAGAAGGAGGCGGGCCTGAGTTCGTCTCTGCAAAACACCTCCTGCAGTGCAAACGAACAGGCCGGCACGAAGATTCGGACTGTCGACTCCGCCGTCCGCTGCTGATGCGGGGATCCCTCTCCCGCCCATCGGTGTAGCCTCTCCGGTGCCGCCGGGCAGAACGCTCCGGCCGGCACAAAACCACCTCCCATACTCCAGCGACTGCATGACGGGTACTTCGACGCCTCCCTCCGTTTGGACAACCCGAGACGCGGCCTCTGACCTCGCGCGCGTCCTGCGCCAAGCGCTCAGACAGGACGCGCTCGGTGCGGAGCCGGCCGCCGTTTTTCACGACCTCGGTGCGCTGCGGGCCAAAGTCCAACGCCTGCAGCACCTTTTTCCCGCCGGCACCCTGCACGCAGTCGCGATCAAGGCCAACCCGCTGATCGAGGTGCTCCGCGAGATCGCGGATCTCGGTGCCGGCCTCGAGGCGGCGTCGAGGGAAGAGGTGCACTGCGCGCTCGCAGCCGGCTGCCTGCCGGAGCGTATCGTCTACAACTCGCCCGCCAAGCGCACCGAGGACCTCGCCGAGGCCCTCCGTCTCGGCCTCCAGATCAACGCCGACACGTTCGAAGAGCTGGCCCGCATCGACGACCTGCTCGGCTCGGTGGAGACGGCGAGCACGGTCTGCCTGCGCGTCAACCCTCTCGTCGGTAGCGGAACGATCGCCATCACAAGCGTCGCTAACCGGACCTCGAAGTTCGGCGTGTTCCTAGACAACGACGCACCCATCGTCGAGGCGTTTCGGCGCTACTCGTGGCTGAGCGGGCTCCACCTCCACGTCGGGAGCCAGGGCTGCGAGGTGGCGATGCTGGTCGAGGCCGCGCGCGTGATCCTCGACCTGAGGGCGCGCATCCACACGGCGCTCGGCCGCACCCAGATCACGACGCTCAACATGGGCGGCGGCCTGCCCTGGGCGTACCGGGAAGAGGCCACGCCGCCATCGCCGGAGCACTACGTCGCGATGCTGAGAGAGGACTGCCCCGAGTTGTTCGACGGTGACCTCCGCCTCGTCACCGAGTTTGGGCGCTCCGTGCAGGCCGGCTGCGGCTGGGCCGCGAGCCGCGTCGAGTACGTCAAGGAGGACCGCGACCCGCGCATGGCCGTGATCCACCTGGGGGCGGATTTTCTCATGCGCACAGCCTACCACCCCGACGACTGGCCCCACCGGCTCTCGGTGCTGACCCCAGGGGGCGAGGTCAAAACCGGCGACCTCGTGCCGCAAACGATTGCCGGCCCGCTCTGCTTCTCGGGCGACATCATCGCGCGCGGACGGATGCTGCCTCGGATCGAACCGGGCGACTGGGTGCTGGTCCACGATGCGGGAGCCTACACGCTCGGCATGTGGTCGCGCCACTGCAGCCGGGGCTTGCCGCTCGTGCTGGGCTACGACGACGCAGGAACCGCCTTCAAGACGCTCCGCCGCCGGGAGACGCCCGACGACGTCGTCGCCTTCTGGAGCGTGTGACAGCCTCAGCAGGACGAGGAGACGTGTCAGGGTGCGACTGCAAAGGCGCGAGCGAGGTGCAACCAGCGCTCGGCGGTGACCAGGCACCCGAGGACGTGGGCGTTGTTGCGCGCGCCATCTACATGCTCTTGCACAAAACGCTCGGCTCCCTGCCGCCCGAGCAGCGTCACCGAGAGGCTGTCGGGCCGCGTCGTCTCAGCCCGGATCGGGGCGGAGAGCGGTCCGGCGAACATGTCGGCTTGGGCCTGTTCGTGTCCCTTCCGGCCAGCCTCGTCCCTCGGCGTGCTGAGACGCGAACTGATGCTGCGCGTCACGGCCTGGAGACGCCGGTCTACGCGCGCCAGTGGCGGGACATCCTCCAGCGGCAGCAGCCGCTCGTGGTTGATGCGAACCCAGTAGGCCCAGGGCATGGTTTGGTGGATCAGCGCTTTGTGGACGTGCGCGTAGCGGCTGATCGGAGCCGGAAGCTCGAACCCCAAGCGCAGCATTCGTCGATCTTTGAACGGGGTCCAGAACGCTGTCGGCGTCCAGGTGAACCGGTCCTTGAGAGCGTCCCAGACAGAGAAGTACTCGTGGGCCGCGTAGAGGTCGAGGATGTCGTATCCGTCCGTAGAGAAGCTCGCGTAGTGCCCGACAGTCTCTGCGATCCGGTCTTCCAGCTTCGCTCTGACTTCGGGGTCCGCCAGCGCGAGCCGCCGCTGGAAGTTTTTCGCCCGAACCTTCTCGATGGCTCCCTCCAGGCCGATCGGCGTGTCGGTTGACGTGTAGTAGATACCGCGGTAGATGCCACCGGTACCGCCCCACGAGAGCGCCTTCGTGCGCTCCTCGTAGACGTTGCCTACCTGGGGAGCTCGCTTGGCGTTGGTATCCCCGTTCATCGAGAAGGCGAACAAGTCGACAGTCTTCATGAAGCCGTCGGGCGAGGGCACCTGGGGCTTGGTAAGCTGGAACTCGATCTCGTAGTGCTCCGCGAGCCTCCGGGCCGTGCGGACGTCCGGGCTGTGCCGGTAGCCTGTCGTCTGCACGAACGTACGGTCCCGGTCGAGAGACGGCAAGATCGCCCCCATCGCGGCCCGGCTGTCGACGCCGGCAGTGAGCTGGATGCCGGTCTGCGGCCATTGCCGGGCGAAGGCGCGTGCGCCCTCGCGGGCTACCTCGGCCATAGCGTCGAGGTGCTCCTGCAACCGCTTGGTGTCTCCCGGGTCGATTCGCCGGTCCGAGACGAGCAGTGGCGCGGCCTCGCGGGTCAGCCTACCTTCGTGCCAGTGAACCCGCTCGTCGGGCCGGCTGGTGGCTACCCCCCGCAGCAGGCTCCGGCCGCCCAGGGACCAGCCAGCCATCGCCATGCTGGCCATCGAAACGATGTCCACCGACAGCCCGACGAGATCCGAACTGAGCAAGACCACGTCGTGCGGCGTGGCCAGCACAAAATCGTTCGTAGCGACGTAGCGGAGTGCTCGCCCCCCAATGCAGTCGGTCAGCAGGCTGACCTGGCCGGCGCGTCGGTCCACGAGCACCGCCCCAAAGGAGCCGTCGAGTTCAGAAGCGGACTCGGTGCCGGCTTCTGCGATGCGGCGGGCGGCCTGGCCAGCCGGCACGCCTGTGAGGTCGCCAAACACGAGCGCCGCGTGGTTTTCCCCGATGTGGTGGTTGAGGACCGGGAGGCCGGTCGCCCCGCGTGGCTCGACGCAGCACCAGCCGGCGTTTGCGCCGTCGAGGAAGGTCGTGGTAGCCTGGAGCGCAACGCCCGCATCGGGCATAGCGCGGATAATGCGCTCACCAACACGGTCTAGGAACGCTGCTAGTGGACCGTCCGGCCGTCCGAAGAAGAACAGGAACGTCTCCACTGACGGTACGGCTTGAAGGGATGAGGGTAGACAGCGTCGGGGCCACTGCGAAGGCCGAGGCTCGTCCAGCATCCACGCGTGCGGAATGCCGCGGGAAGCAGGCGGCAGGGCGAGAGAGGCGAGACGGTGAAAGATAGGGGTCGGTGGCAGGACACTTTAACGTAACACAGTTAGCCCACGAGGTGCCTATGGAAAGAACTGGTAGCGAAGAAGCAACCGAACAGGCTCTCCGGCATCTCGATGACTTCGCCGTGGTCGGCGGCCTGACAGAGCGCTTTGAGGCCCAGGGTTCCTGACTCAAAGAGGGCGCGTGACAGGGAGAGGTGGTCCCCACCGGCAAGCCTCTTCGCAGGCATCACGCCCCGCGCAGCCGGTCCCTGCGTTCGGAAGTGATGACGAGAAGCGCAGGCTGCGGCACAGCCCAGGGTTTGCTATCTTTGCCGACCGTCCTGCACCGTGAGGCCCACAAATCCCGGAGCAGCTTCTCGCATAACGCCTTTCGGCGACACTTCTCCGACAACTATGCCCCCCTCATCCCATGTGGTCCCGACCTTCTCTGTCATCGGCGCGATGAAGGGGGGAACATCGAGCCTGCATCGTTACCTCTTCATGCATCCAGAGGTTACGATGACAAAGAGGAAAGAATGCAACTTCTTTATCCCTGTTAAGAAGGGGAACTACGACAAGGGCTTCGACTGGTACCGCGAGCTGTTCGAGACGGAGGCAATGGCCTACGGGGACGTGTCGCCCGAGTACAGCAAGCGCCACCGCTACGGCGACGACACCCCCCGCCTGCTCCACGAGGCCAATCCGGATGTCCGGCTCATCTACATTCTTAGGGACCCCATTGCTCGCTTCGTGTCGGGCTACATCCACAACATGTCGAAGGGATGGATACGCCGTCCTTTCGATGAGTTTGTTCGAAGTGAGCAGGCGAAGCCGCACCTGCTCACAAGTTGTTACCACTATCAACTCGAACCGTACCTCCACCACTTCTCGCTCGACCAGTTTCTGTTTCCGACCTCAGAGAGCCTGAAGCAGAGCACGAGCGCTGTGTTGCAGGAGATCTTCCGGTTCATCGGCGTGCCGCCCTTCGAATCCGAGAAGTTCGAGCAGCGCTACCACGTCAGCGCAGGGAAGACGCGTCCGTCGGTGCTGGAAGAGCGGGTAGAGAGTCCGCGGGTACGGCGCCTGCTGGCCCCGCTGCTGCCGGACAGCGTCGCCGCCCGCCGGCTCATTGAGCGCCCCGAGGTCTCGGACGCCGACCGCACGGTTCTCGCAGAACGCCTCGGTCCCGAAGTGGAAAAGCTGCGAGCGTTGACGGGTCTGCCGTTCGCCGAGTGGTCGCTGTAGGCTCTGTCCGGAAAATCCAGCTCAGCCCTGCACAGCAGCTCGCCGCTGGCGGTCGAACTGCCGCTGCTGGGGGGTCCCGGCGGGAATGTCGTAGGGCGAGGCCGGGAGGCGCACGCGCCGGATCACCGGGTAGTCCTCGCGGAAGACAAACGGGTTCGGATCACCCACAATGTCGTGCCCGATCACGAGCACGACCGTGCCCTGCTCGTGGACCGTCGCACCGGCCGACGAGATGTCGGTGCCGCCGGTCTTCTCCCAGGTGTCGGTCCAGGCGTAGAGCCAGCGGGCGTCAGGGTCGGAGAGGCGGACGCAGCCGTGCGAGGCGGGGCCGCCCATCGGAAGGGCATATTGGTGGAGGTGGATGCCGCGCGCTTCGTGGATGTTCATCACCCAGTACATCTCCCACAACTCGGCATCGGGGGCCGACGAGCCGTAGCCGGGGCTGAGCGTCGAGACGCGGTAGTCCTGCTTCCAGTTGACGTTGAAGCGGCCGCTCGGCGTGCGGGCGCTCTCGGTGCCGGTGTTGATGATGCCCCAGCGCTTGAGACGGCCCCACTCGTAGGCTCCGAAGGCCTGGATGCTCTTGTCGAGCACGACGAGCTTCTCGATGTCGCGGGCTCCGGGGTAGGCGCGCGGGTAGGGCGAGTAGGCGCGGAAGTCGAGCGTGAGGTCGGTCGGGACGACGAGGGTGTCGCCGGGGCGGAGGTTCTCGAGGTCGTTGCGGTTGAGGAGCTGGAGGAGCCCCTTGTTCTCCTCGCCGTAGCGGCGGTAGAGTCTCAGGCGCGCCTCCAGGCGCGAGTCGTCCTCGATGGCGTGGTAGTCGTAGTAGACGACCGGCACTGCGTCCAGGCTGCCGCTGCGGCGTTCGATGACTTCGGTAATGACGTTCTGGCGAAAGTGGGCGGTCTCCTGCGCCCGCGCGAGCGGGGCCGCGAGCGTCAGGACGAGCAGAGCGAGAAGGGTTCGCATCGGAGAGGAGCGGCAGGTGGAGGGACGGAAGATACCGGAGGGTTCACGGTTCGGCGTGCCTGCGACGCGGGCGGGCTTCGCTGCCGCCTTCGCGCCGAAGCCGTTCGATCATGTCGTGGTCACCGAGGACGATAAGGATGTCTCCTGCCTCCATCGTCGCGGTCGCGCTGGGGTTAAACCGCCACTCGTTTGCGTCCTCGTTCAGAAAGGCGATTACGACCGCGTTGAAGCGGTTGCGGAAGTCGCTCTCGGCCAGCGAGCGGCCGTCGAGCAGCGAGCCGGCCCCGACGCGGACCTCCTCCATGCGCAGGTCGAGCGCATCGACGTGGAGCACCTTCTCCATGAACTGGTCCACATGGGGGCGCAGGATGACCTGGGCCATCCGGTCGGCCCCGATCTCGTACGGCGAGATCACCTTGTCGACGCCGGAGCGGAGGAGCTTGCGGGTGTTGCGGTGCTCGTTCGTCCGGGCGAGCGCGAACACATCGGGCCGCAGCTCTTTGGCGGTGAGGGTGACGAAGACGTTCGCGCTGTCCTCGGGCAGGGTCAGGACGAGTCCCTGCGCCCGCTCGATGCCGGCCGCGCGCAGCGTCGCCTCCTCCTCGGCGTTGCCCTCGACGTGTGGAACCCCCTCGGCTTCGAGCACCGCGACGCGCTCCAGGTCACGCTCGATCACGACGAGGTCGCGCCCAGCCTCGGCGAGGCTGGCAGCGATGCGGCGGCCGAGGCGGCCGTAGCCGCAGACCACGTAGTGACCCTCAAGACGGTCGATTTTGCGCTGCATGACGCGGTGCCTGAGATGTCGGGAGAGGACGAGCACCTGAACCGATCGCGTCGCCACGAACGCGACGATCCCGATGCCGAAGATAGAGAGTATGATCGTGAAGACTTTGCCCGCGCCGGAGAGCGGGTGGACTTCTGCGAATCCAATCGTGGTCAGGGTGATGAAGGTCATGTACAGGCCGTCGAGCGCGCTCATCCCCTCGATGAGCTCGTACCCGGCCGTCCCGATGATGACGAGCAGGAGCAGAGCGAGGTTGGCGACGAAGATCTCCCGCTTCGGCCCGTCCATCTGGGCCACGCGGGCAGCGATGCGTTCGACGAAGCCGGGGGACACGTCAGACGGGGTGGGCGAGGCGAAACACGCGGGCGTGCCACGCGGCATGGGCCGGCCGCTCCAGCCCGCCGCTGCGCAGGTTCTCGACGGTGTCTACGGTCGTGACGAAGACGAGGGTGTCGGCTGTGACGGCCCCGGCGCGGACCTGGTCCCGGAATGCGGCCCGAGGCAGCGCCTGCACGGCACCGCTGGCGTCTCGGTAGACGACCTGGAGCCCGCCGATCCAGTCTATCCCGAGGGCCTGGCCGGCGGCTTCGGCGGCGTGCGTCATGCTGTCGATCCCGCACCCCGAGACCCCGCCCTGGAGGTGAGCCGCCACGACGAGAAAGCGGTCGTGCAGCACGGTGGCCTCGCCCGGCACGGGCCGTCCATGCGAGCCCCACTGCGCGGTGAACTGTCGCATGGCACCGAGCAGCCGGTCCTGCTCGTCGGGGCTGAGCGAGCGGTCGGCGGTGAACACCCACACGCGGGCGTCGGGGGGAAGGTCAGGAAACAGCATGGACGGCGAGGCAGACGGACGACGCGTCGTAAATCCCACTCGTGCCGGGAAGTTTCGAGCGTCTACCAGGCCACGAGGCGGTACCGGACGCCGACCTCGGCGAACGAGAGCAGGTCGCTGCTGCGCTGGCCGCCCAGGCGTCCTCGCCTGTCGATGTGGTCTACGGCGTTGCCGGGCAAGATGAGCGCGGCGCTGAAGCCCGCAAACGCCGCAAGCTGCGGGGCCACCTGCACGTCGAGCCCGAGGCCGCCTCGCGGACCGAAGCCGGCGCGCACCGTGTCGTTGATCCGGCTGACCGCGCCGCTCACGCCAAACTCGACGTAGGGTACGACGCGGCCTCGGAGCGGGTAGAACGCCCGGCCCTGGAGCGCGACCAGGTGCACCCACCGGCTGGAGGTTTCCGGGTCGATCTGCGGCCCGACCTCGCCGAAGCGGTCGGCCGAGCGCAGGGTCAGAAGCGGGGGAATGTGGTGGAGCCGGTAGCTGACGCTGGCCCCGAGCGTCCTGCCTGCGCGGAGGTCGACCCCGAGGCTGAGCGAGACGCCGCTGTTCTGGACGACGTCGCCAAGCCACGAGGTGCCGCTGGCACCGCGCTCGCCGCCGTAGCTCCCGGCCCCGAGCGTCGCGTGGGCGTAGAGGGCGCGGGGTGCCGCCTGCTGCCGCGCTGGCACCTCGCCGGGCGCTGCGGCGGGCAGCGTCTCGCGCGTGGTGACGGCCTGCTCACGTTCGATGCGGAGCGGCGCTTTGATCGACTCGACGAGGGCCACGTAGTCCGGCGGGTCGAGCACCGGGTCCGGCTCGTAGCCGAACGAGCGGCTCAGCAGCAGGGTCACGATCCGCTCGGCCTCGAAGCGCTTCTCCTGCCGGAGGTAGACGAGCGCCAGGAGGCGGTGGACCTGCACCGCCGTGGCCTCGTCCACGTCGGGTCGCGTGACGCACTCCTGCAGCAGGGTCTCCGAGACCGCGAAGTCCTGGTCCACGTAGTACGCCTGGGCCGCAGCGAGCGAGGCCGTGCACGGAGCCTGAGCGAGGGCGGGGGTGGCGAGCGCGAGCCCTAGACTCGCTAGAAAAACGACAGGCCAGACGTTCAAGCGACTACCTCCTCTGCAATCCAGTGGCTGGGGGATGGCTGCAGGCGGAGCAGGCCGTGATCAGATGTCTTCCTTTCGAGGAAAAAGCGGCGGCGGACTAGCGGGGGCTCAGGTTGGCGGTCAGCGACGCCGGCTGGTCCGGCGTCACCTCGACGGTGCGCTCCCACGCCCCGAGGGCAGGGTGCTCGACCCGGACCCGGTGCGTGCCGACCGGCAGCGCCACCTCGTAGCGGAGGTCGGTGTCGCGCGCGTGCAGGGTGCCATTGATGTAGATCGATCCCCACGGGTGGACGATGACGCTCAGTGAGCCGGTCTGCGGCACCACCTCGACCGGTGTCATCGCGGCCTGCACCGTGTTGCGCTGGCCCGCTGCGACGTCCACCTGGATCGACTGCGTCTCGTAGTCGGCGAGCGCGAGCCCTACGGTGTGGCTGCCGGGGGCGAGTCCGCTCAGGCTGACCGGCGTCGTGCCGACGCTGCGGCCGCCGAGCGTCACGGACGCCCCGGACGGGCGGGACGTTACGCTGAGCGATCCCGTCCGGGCTGGAACGGGCGCGGTCGTCGGTGCACCGGCCTGGGACTGCCGGGCCGGCGGCGAGGTGCGGGGCGGCTGCGCGGCTGGAGCGACCGGCTCGGGCAGCGGCGCGCCGGCCAGGCCGGGCTCGGCGAGGTCGAGATCGGTGAGACCGTCGGGCGTCAGCGTTACGGCCAGTCGGGTCCGCTGTCCGGGTTCGAGGTAGACGAGCGAGTCGACGGGCAGGTGGCCGTTTTTCCAGATCGAGAGGACGTACCACTGCGAGGCTAGACGGTCACGGCGCACCGGCGTCTCGCCCGCCCGCTGCCCGTCGATCATGACGCGCGCCCCCGCGGGGTAGGTCTCGATCTCCAGCACGGCCGAGCCGGTCCGGCTCTCGGTGATGGCAGCCGCACTCTCCCGGACGGTTTGCTCCTGCTCGTGGATGAGCGCCCCGATGGTCTCGGCCGTGAGTTCTTCTTCCGGCTCGGCGCTGGAGGAGAAGAACAGGAAGCCACCCGCGCCCAGGAGAACTGCGAGAAGGAAGCCGAACAGCAGCGGCGGCGGGATGCGGGCCGAGAAGGGCAGCGGCGGAGGCTGAGCCTGCATCGCGCTTGGCGGCGCGTAGTTCGGCCCACCCATTGGCTCGAAAGAACCGGCTGGGATGCGCCGCTTGGGGCTGACCGAGTGTTCGGGGGGTGTCATCGGGCGGGGCGGGGGTCAGTCTCGCCTAGAAGCTCTGGCTCTGGGTCTGCTGCTGGCCGGTGGTCGGGGTGGGGCAGCGGGGGAGTAGAAACTACAGACGGGGTGCGCAGCATGCGGCGGGCCGTTCTTGGAACTCGCGCAAAACCTCTAGCACGCACAGCATATACGCCTCACCACAGAGCAAATTGCCTGCCAGTCCACTAGGAGACGTGCGCCGCGTCAACGTGCGGAGGCGTCCTCGCCGCTTAATCGCGCGGGAAGGCTCCCTTGACGACGGAGACCGCCTGGGCCGTCACCTCGGCTCGGTACGAGACCGGCGTCTCGCCCGGGAGGGTCAGCGTCACGACGTAGAACCCGGGACGAAGCCCGCTCAGCGAGAGGGGCGCGCGCCCGTGTGGGACGCCGTCGATGAGCACCTCGGCACCTACCGGCTTGGACGATACGGAGAGCGACCCGGTGTGGCTCACGCGCTGCAGGTCCTCGGGGCTCGCGCTTGCGAAAGAGGGCCGCGGCGACGGCTTGGGGGCCGGGCGTCGGGGAGCGGCTCCACCGCCGGCAGGTGTCCCCGGCTGGTCGATGCTCGTGCGGGGCCTGTCGGGTGCCGGTACCGGCTCCGCGGGCAGCGCGTCCGTGGATGCTGCGACGAGGTCCGGGGTGGCAGAAGCGGCCTCCTGCCGTCGCGGAGTCATCGCCACGTCGAGCGCGAACACGGAGCCGCTGGCGAGGTAGAGAGCCGTGTCGAGCGGAGCATGGCCCGGTAGGCGCAGCGTCACGTCGTAGAAATCCGGCCCGAGGTGGTCGAGTTCGAGCGGTGTCAGGCCCGCGTAGCGACCGTCGATCCGCACCTCGGCCCCGAGCGGCTCCGTCGTGAGGCGCAGCGTCGAGGGCTGGGCAGGCGTCGTCCACCGGTCGGTGGAGGAAGGCGAGGTCGGGTCGGCGGCCGCGTGGACGAGCGCCTGCACCTCGGCCTCGGTCAGTTCCTCGCTCTCCTTCTCGGGAAGCAGCAGCAGCCCGAGCCCGAGCCCGAGCGCCGCGACGAGGAGGCCGATGAACGCGAGCGGGTGGATGCCGGACCGCAGCGGCTTCGGCGGTGCAGACGGTGGTGGTGCCGTCCGCGGTGGCGGGGGCATGGGACGGGCACGCGAGGCAGAATCGGGAAGTCGCTCACTCATGGGAGGGGAACGGATTCGCCTCTATGCGGAGGCCAAAGGTAGCGAAGACGCTACAGGATGCATGTGCAATACTTGTGCCTTCGTTGTGACGGTACCGCACGCGGAGCAGCGATGAGCCCGTGAGTCAGGTAGAGAGACGAAACCGATCAGGCGGAAAGGCCGCGCGCGCCCTCTCAGGCGGCCTCGGTGTGCTGTTCCTGGCCCAGAAAGGCGAGGGCGTGCTCCACGAGGCCGTCTGGCCCGATGCCGACTTCGTCGTGCAGTTCGCGCTGCGAGCCGTGCTCAACGAAGTGGTCCGGGAGCCCGAGGCGGAGCACGTCGGCCGGGGTCTCGGCGTGCTCGGCCATCCATTCGAGGACGGCGGTGCCCGCCCCGCCGACCGTGACGCCGTCCTCTACGGTAATCACCTTGTCGAACCTGGCGAACACCTCGGCGAGGAGGGCGTGGTCGAGCGGCTTGCAGAAGCGGAGGTCGTAGTGGGCCGCATCGACGCCGTGGGCGCGCAGGCGCTCGCGGGCCTCGTGGACGTACTGCCCGATCGCGCCGTAGCTCAGGAAGGCGATGTCGGTGCCGTCGGCCACCCTGCGCCCTGTGCCGATCTCGATAGCTTCAAAGTCCGGGCGGAGCGTCATGCCCGTGGCTGCCCCACGCGGGTAACGGATGGCGAACGGCCCGTCGTCGTAGGCGGCGGCGGTGAACATCAGGTCGCGGAGGTCCTGCTCGTCGAGCGGGGCGGCGCAGACGATGTTCGGGATACAGCGGAGGTAGGGGATGTCGAGCGCGCCGTGGTGCGTCGGCCCGTCGGCTCCGGCGACGCCCGCGCGGTCCATGCAGAAGACCACCGGCAGGTCCTGGAGCGCCACGTCGTGGACGACGCCGTCGTAGGCGCGCTGGAGGAACGTCGAGTAGATCGCCACGAACGGCTTGAGGCCCTGCGTGGCGAGCCCGGCGGCGAAGACGACGCCGTGCATCTCAGCGATCCCGACGTCGAACGCCCGGTCCGGCATCTCGGCGATCATGTACTTCAGGCTCGTCCCGCTCGGCATCGCTGCCGTGATGCCGACGATGCGCTCGTCGGCCTCGGCGAGCTCGATCACGGCGCGCCCGAAGACGTCCTGCCACTTGGGCGGCTTCGTGCCATTGGACGTCGCCACGGCGAGACTCTTGCCGGTGACCTTGTCGAAGGGCGAGCCGGAGGCGTGCCACTTGACCTGGTCGGCCTCGGCTGGGGCAAAGCCCTTGCCCTTCGTCGTGAGCGTGTGGAGGAGGATCGGGCCCTTGAGGTCCTTCAGGTTCTGGAGCCGGTCCACGACCGCGTTCACGTCGTGCCCGTCGACCGGCCCAAAGTAGCGGAAGCCGAGTGCCTCGAAGAGCATCCCCGGCGTGAGGGTCGCCTTGAGGCCGTTCTCGACGCGCGCCGCGATCTTCTGGAGCGTCCCGCCGCCGACGCCGCGGAGCTTCTCGAAGAACTGCCACACGTCGTCGCGGAGCTCGTTCCACGCCTTCCCGCTGGCGACCTGGGCGAGGTACTCGTTGAGCGCGCCCACGTTGGGGTCGATGCTCATCCGGTTGTCGTTCAGGATCACGAGGAGATCGCTCCCCGCGGTGCCGGCGTTGTTGAGGCCCTCGAAGGCGAGGCCGCCCGTCATCGCCCCGTCGCCGATGATGGCGACGACCTTCTCGCCCGTGCCCTTGATGTCGCGCGCCTTCGCCATGCCGAGCGCGGCCGAGATCGAGGTGCTGGCGTGGGCTACGCCGAAGGTGTCGTAGACGCTCTCGGAGCGCTTCGGGAAGCCGGAGAGGCCGCCGTACTTCCGCTGCGTGGGGAAGCTGTCGCGCCGGCCGGTGAGGACCTTGTGCCCGTAGGCCTGGTGCCCGACGTCCCACACGAGCTGGTCCTGCGGGGTGTCGAACACGTAGTGCGCCGCGACGGTCATCTCGACCACGCCGAGCGAGGCGCCGAAGTGCCCCCCGTGCACGGCTACGACGTCGATGATGTAGTCCCGGAGTTCGTCGCACACCTGGGGGAGCTGGTCCTCCGGCAGCGCCCGCAAGTCCGCCGGGCTGTCGATCTGGGCGAGGAGCGTGCCGGGCTTGAACATCACATCGGCGGAGGGCATCAGCAAAGCAGAGGGTGAGAGGGGAGAGCGTCGGGAGCGGGCACCGCCCGGGAAATATACTGGCAGGCAGGTCGGGCGTGGACGCAGCGGCCTGGAGCGGGTTTCAATATAAACTGAAAGGCGAGCAGGAGTGTGGGAGGAGTGGGAGGAGTGGGAGGAGTGGGAGGAGTGGAAAGAAAAGCCGAGAAAGCTACTGGGACCTTCGCGCCTGGCACCAACGCCCGTTCTTCCCGTTCGCCCCACTCCTCCCATTCCGCGCCGCGGGCGCACTTTCCACAGGCTCTCTGCATCCTGCCGGGGCCGGCGCGCATAGAAGCGCTCGCCCTCACCCACTCGCCCTGGCCATGTCCCGCTCGCCCTCCGACCCCGTCCGCGTTCTCTTCGTCTGCCTCGGCAACATCTGCCGCAGCCCGCTCGCCGAGGGCTACTTCCGGCACCTCGTCCAGGACGAAGGACTCGCCGACCGCTTCGAGATCGACTCCGCCGGCACGGGGCCCTGGCACGCCGGGGATCCGCCGGACGCGCGGATGCGCTCGACGGCCCGGCGGCGCGGGATCAGCCTCGAAGACCTCCGCGGGCGCCAGCTCGAACGCCGCGACCTCCAGAGCTTCGACCATGTCTTCGTGATGGACAAGTCGAACCTCCACGACACGCTCGCGCTCGACCCGTCGGGCGACCACGGGACGCGCGTGCGCCTCTTCCGCGAGTTCGACCCCGAGCCGGGCGACTACCAGGTGCCGGACCCCTACACCGGCGGGCAGGCTGGGTTCGAGCGCGTCTACGACATCGTCGAGCGCACGAGCCGGGCGCTCCTCGACCGGTTCCGGGAGATCTACGACCTCGACGAGCAGACTGCGTGACGCTCCCCGAGTCCGTCACCGCCGGCCTCCGCGCGCACGTCGGCGCGGTGCAGCACGCCGTCTCCGTCGGCGGCGGATGCATCGCCAACGCGACGCGCATCGACACGGAGCAGGGCCGCTTTTTTCTGAAGTGGAGCGGAGGCGACGCCGGGCTGACCTTCGAGGCTGAGGCGGCGGGGCTACGGGCGCTGCGCGCTGCCGACTCGCCGCTTGTCATCCCCGAGGTCATCGCCGCCCAGAACGCCGGCGGCCCGGAGCCGGGGTTCCTGCTGATGGACTGGGTCGAGCCAGGCGCGAAGGGCGACGGGTTCTGGCAGCGCTTTGGCGAGGGGCTGGCCGTGCTGCACCGGCACGCGGCGAAGGACCGCCGCTACGGGTTCGAGGTCGACAACTTCATCGGACGGATCGAGCAGGCTAACGCGTGGGCGGAGCGCTGGCCCGACTTCTTCCGCTCGCAGCGGCTGGAGCCGCAGATCGCCCTCGCCCGCAAGACCGGCCGCTGGCGCACAGCGTGGGACGAGCCGGCCGGCCGGCTCCTCGACCGGCTGGATGACCTGCTGCCTGCCTCGCCGCCCGCCTCGGTCCTCCACGGCGACCTGTGGAGCGGCAACGTCCTCGCCGCTGCAGACGGCTGCGCCGCGCTCATCGACCCGGCAACCTACGTCGGTCACCGCGAAGCGGACCTCGCGATGACGGAACTCTTCGGCGGGTTCGGCCGGCGGTTCTACGACGCCTGCCGCGCTGCGTGGCCGCTGGAGCCGGGCTACCCCGAGCGGCGCGAGGTCTACAACCTGTACCACCTCGTCAACCACCTCAACCACTTCGGCGCTGGCTACGCCGCAGGCGTCGAGGGCACACTGCGCCGGTTCGGCTGACAGGACTTAGCTGACCAGCAGCTCCGCGACGGCGTCGGTGTCGGCGAGGTCGTCCAGCAGGGCGTCCGGCTCGTGCTCGGCGAGGGCGTCGCGGTCGAAGCGGCCGGTGGCGACGGCGACGGCGCGGGCTCCGTAGGCCCGGGCGCACGCGATGTCGCGCGGCGTGTCCCCGATTACGATCACCTCGCCGGCCTCGAACGAGCGGTCGCCGTGGGCGTGGGCGCGCTCCACGGCAATCGCCGGCAGCGCGTTGCGGTCCTCGGCGTCGCTCCCGAAGGCCCCGAACGGGAAGTGGGTCTCGCCGAGCCCGATGGCCCCGACCTTGAGGTAGGCCATCTCGCTGAGATTACCGGTCAGCAGCGCCAGTTGCACCCGGTCGTCGGCATGGAGGCGCTCGACGAGCGCGGCCGCGCCTTCGAGTTCGTCCGTGCCGTCCGGGTCGAAGAGGCGGTGCATCGTCTGCCGGAACGACTCGACGACCTCGGCGAAGCGGCCGTTGGTCCAGGCGGCGTCCACGCCGTTCTGGGTCAGCACCTCGCGCAGGATCTGCGGGTCCGTCTTGCCGGAGAACGAGATGCCGTCGGCCGAGATCGGCTGGCCGGTGAGCTCGGCGAGGGCGGACTCGACGGCCCCGCGGCCTGCGCCGTTCGTGGTCAGGAGCGTGCCGTCGATGTCGAACAGGAGGAGGTTCATCGGGAATCGTATTGGGTGGCGTAGTAGGCGCGGTAGGAGGCGTCGGCGACGGCGTCCAGCCATGCCGGGTGGGTGAGGTACCAGTCGACCGTCGCGCGCAGCCCTGACTCGAACGAGTGGGCCGGCTGCCAGTTCAGCGTCTGCTCCGTTTTCGACGGGTCGATGGCGTAGCGCCAGTCGTGGCCCGGCCGGTCGGTGACGAAGGTGATCAGGCCGCGCGCCGTGCCTGGGGCGCGTCCAAGGTGGGCGTCCACGAGGTCGGCCAGCGTTTCGACGACCTCGAGGTTGCGCCGCTCGGCCCGCCCGCCGACGGCGTAGGTCTCGCCCGGCGTGCCGGCGCGCAGCACGAGGTCCAGGGCGTCGACGTGGTCGGCGACGTGGAGCCAGTCGCGCGTGTTCTGGCCCTCGCCGTAGACCGGGAGCGGAGCGCCCGCCGCCGCGTTGCGGATCACGAGCGGGACGAGCTTCTCCGGGAATTGGAACGGGCCGTAGTTGTTCGAGCAGTTCGAGACCGTGACCGGCAGGCCGTAGGTGTGGTGGTAGGCCCGCGCGAGGTGGTCGCTCCCGGCCTTCGAGGCGGAGTAGGGGCTGCGCGGGTCGTAGGGCGTCGCCTCGTCGAAGGCACCGGTGTCGCCGAGCGTTCCGAAGACTTCGTCGGTCGAGACGTGGTGGAAGCGCACGTCGTCCCGTATCCCCGCCGGCGTGCTCCACGCCTGCCGCGCCGCCTCCAGCAGCGTCGCCGTCCCGACGACGTTCGTGCGGACGAACGCGAGCGGATCGAGGATCGAGCGGTCGACGTGGCTCTCGGCGGCGAAGTGGACGACCGTGTCGAAGTCGTGCTCGGCGAAGAGGCGCTGGACGAGGTCGGCGTCGGCGACGTCCCCGCGCACGAACGCGTAGCCCGGGGCGCCCTCGACGGCGCGCAGGTTGAGCAGGTTGCCGGCGTAGGTCAGCAGGTCGAGGTTGACGAAGCGCACCTCGGGACAGCGCGGGACGAGGGCGAGCAGGAAGTTGGACCCGATGAACCCGGCCCCGCCGGTGACGAGGACGGACCGTGGCTGGTGCATGCGAGCGGCGGGAGGTTCAGAGAAGGGCAAACTACGCCCGCCGCTCAGAACCGGTAGCCTAGCGAGACAGTCCAGCGGTCTATCTCCGCGAGGTCACCCCGGAAGACAGCCTGCGCGGTAAGACCTGAGCGGAAGGTCATCACCGCTCCGGCATAGAGCCGCCCGTCCGACGAGAATTGCTCGGTCGTGCGCTCAAGCGTTTCCTCGAATATGTTGGATAGGTCGGGTTCGTCGCCGAGCGGGATCGGGCTGCTCTCCGTTTCTGTCCGGTTGTACGCGTAGGCGTAGGTCCCGCCGCCAAAAGCCTCGAGTCGCTTCGACACGTTGAAGCGGACGAAGAGCGGCAGGTGCAGCGCCAGCGTGGTTGCATCGGTTTCCTGCCGCGAGGGAAGTGGGGAGGGACTGAAGCCGCTGATGGCTACGGCCTCCGTATGTGCGAACGTACCGACCGGGTTGACGGCCGCGAGTACGGTTACCCCCCGACGCTTGCGGGCGAAGACGTAGCCCAATGACACCTCCGTCGCACGAGTCGCTAGATCCGTTTCCTCGCCTCCGCCCACTTCGGTGCCGTTCATAGTCTCGGTGATCACACCGTCTTCGTCGCGGCGGGTAAAGAAGGAGGTGGCACTGCGGAAGTCAGCCTCGACGCTGCCGCTACCGAAGGTGCCGGCGACCGTCCCGAAGAGGTAGTCTTCCTGATCCCGACCCGTTCGCAGCGCTCCGACCAGTTCGAAGTCTACTGCGCTCGGGCTGCCCTCGACGCTAGTCCGGTTCTCGACATTCGTCCTGGAGATGAAAACCACGCGCCTCCCGTCCTCGAAGTCTTCCTCGGTGGTCTCATCGCGGTTGTCCGTAACGTCGCTCACGAGGTCATCGGCACGTCCCTGGTAGGAGACCGAGGCCGCCAGGTCCCACGTCCGGCCGGCAAACGCGACCTCGGCACCGACGCCGTACCCGTCGAGTCGGAAGTCTCGCCTGAGGCGTTCTTCGTCGAATCGCACATCCGTGACTTCCGAGAAGGACGTGGTTTGCCGAAGGGTTCTCTCGACGTCTCGCGTCTCGACTAGCTCGCTCGACGTGTGGCGATAGCCACCGAACAACCCGAAGGCCACCCCCCCGAAGTCCGTACGGCTGACGAATAGCAGGCGCGCTCGTGTGCTCGTCAGCACCGACTCAGCCTCGTTGGAGAACTGGGTCACTTCTTCTCGAGTGAGGTCGGAATCGAGCATCTCGAATGTAGTGGTCTGCGTCCGTTCATTGCCGTCGAGCGCTACACCATTCTCGACGGCGATGAGCCAGCGCCGGTCACGAGAGCCGAAAAGACCAGCGAACGAGACCGGATACTCAGGCGATCCGTCCGCGCGGAGTGTGCCATAGACGAAGCGCTGCCTGGCGCGCGCGGCCCGGGCTGGGTTGACGAAGAGGGCAGCGGGATCGCCTAGCCCGAGGTGAAAGATCGCAGGCACCTCCTCGGTCAAAGCCAGCGGCGCACGGTTCGGGCGAATGGGGTCGGAGACGGAGGAGACCTCGGACTGAGCGAAGGCGGAGGCCGGGAGGAGGAGGGCGAGCGTGAGCCAGCGGAATGCGTGCATGGAGACAGGTGATGTGGGTAGACAGAGGTGAGCAACCTACGAGTCGCGCAGTCAGGCGACGGAGTAACACGGCGTGAATCCGCCTCCAGCCGCGCCGCGCCGCTGTCACCCGGCGGGCGTAGCTTCCAGCCCCTTCGACTGACTGCCCCTGACTGCCCACGATGTCCGAGCTCGACCTCTTCTCGCCCCGCCCCGACATTCCGTTCGACGACGCCGAGCCGGACGCTGCCGAACCGGACGGCGGCGACGCCCGCGAGACCCTCTTCCTCGCCGACGCGATGGCGCTCGCCTACCGCGCCTTCTTCTCGATGAAGAACGCCTCGCTGACGGCCCCCGACGGCACCGACACGCGGACGCTCTACGGCTTCGCCGGGGCGCTCCTCAAGCTCCTCGAAGAGCACCAGCCCGAACACATCGCCGTCGTCTTCGACACGATCGGCGGGCCCCCGACCTTCCGCGACACGCTCTACGAAGACTACAAGGCGCACCGCCCGCCGATGCCGGACGAGATCAAGAGCAACATCCCGCTCATCAAGCGGCTCGTCGAGGCCTTCGACATCCCCGTGCTCGAAGCCGCGGGCGTCGAGGCCGACGACGTGATCGGGACGCTTGCCAAGCGCGCCGAGGCGGAGGACGTGGACGCGGTGATTTTCTCGGCCGACAAGGACTTCCGTCAGCTCCTCTCGGACCGCGTCTCGATGCTCCGCCCGCCGTATCAGGGCGAGGCGTTCAGCCGCGAGACCCCCGAGACGTTCGCCCAGAAATACGGCGGCCTCGCCCCGGCCCAGTTCATCGACCTGCTCGCGCTCATCGGGGACACGGCGGACAACGTCCCCGGCGTCCCCGGCGTCGGCGAGAAGACGGCCGTTGCGCTGGTCCAGGAGTACGGCACCGTCGAGACGATCATCGAGCACGCGGCCGACCTCAAGGGCAAGCGCGCCCGCGAAGGCATGACGAACCACGCCGACGACGCCCGCCTCTCGAAGCAGCTCGTCACGATCCGCACCGACGTCCCTCTTGCTGCCCCCGACGGCTCGCCGCTCGACTGGCACACGCTCCGCCGCACCGACCCCGACCTGGGCGCACTCGAGGCGCTCTTCGACGAGGTCGGCTTTGGGTCGCGGCTCCGCAACCGGGCCAAAGACTACGCCGAGGGCCGCGTCCGCCAGCGCTCCAGCGGCGGCCCCCGCAAAGCGAGGCTGCTCCCCGAGAACGACCCCGCGCTCGAGTTTGATTTCGGGCCCTACGAGCCGGTCGTCGCCCTCGACGAGGACGCCGTCGACTACCAGACCGTCTGGGAGCAGGGCGACCTCGGCCTCGCCGAGGACGCCGTCCGCGGCGCCGAGCGCCTCAGCTTCGACACCGAGACGACCTCGACCGACCCGATGCACGCCGAGCTCGTCGGCGTCTCGCTCGCGCAGCGCGAGAAGGCCGCGGTCTACGTCCCGACCCCGCTCCCCGACGGCACCGCCACGCCCAAGACCCTCGACGCGCTCCGCCCGGCGCTAGAGAACGCCGACCTCCCCAAAGTCGGGCACAACGTCAAGTACGACCTCGTCGTGATGCGGCGCCACGGCGTGGCCGTCGGCGGGCCGGTCTTCGACACGATGATCGCCCACTACCTCCTCAACCCCGAGGCCAGCCACAAGCTCGACGACGTGGCGAGCTTCCACCTCAACTACCGCCCGCAGCCGATTTCAGACCTCATCGGGACCGGCAAGAACGCGCTCACGATGCGCGACGTGCCGGTCGAGGACGTGGGGCCCTACGCCTGCGAGGACGCCGACATCGCGCTCCGCCTCGTGGCGGTGCTCTCCGAGGAGCTGAAGAAGATGGACGACGGCGCAGGGCGGCTCCTCCAAATCGCCGAGGAGATCGAGTTCCCGCTCGTCCCGGTCCTCGCCGAGATGGAGATGGCCGGCGTCAAGGTCGACGAGGGCGTCCTCGCCGACATCCGCGCCCAACTCGACGCGCAGCTCGCCGAGCTCGAGGCGCAGGTCTACGCCGAGGCCGGGCGCACGTTTGGAATCGGCTCCACGAAGCAGCTCGGCGAGGTCCTCTTCAACGACCCGCCCTCTAGCGAGGAGAAGGCGGCGTACGAGCAGTGGGTGCAGGATGTGAAAGACAACGAGGCCGGCACCGTCGCCGGCGACCCTGACGCCAAGCCGAAGACCAAAAAGCAGCTCGCCGAAGAAGCCCCGACGTTCGGGCTTGGCCTCCAGCCGCTCGGCAAGACCAAGACGGGCAAGCCGAAGACCGACGAGAAGGTGCTCGCCGAACTCGCGCAGGAGCACCCGCTCCCGGCCTTCGTGCTCGACTGGCGCAAGGTCTCGAAGCTCAAGTCGACCTACGTCGACAAGCTCCCCGAACTAATCCACCCCGACACCGGCCGCGTCCACACCGACTTCAACCAGGCCGTCACCGCGACCGGCCGGCTCTCGTCGTCGAACCCCAACCTCCAGAACATCCCGGTCCGCACCGACCTCGGCAAGGAGATCCGCCGCGCGTTCGTCGTCGAGCCGGGGCATGTGCTGATGGCGGCGGACTACGCGCAGATCGAGCTCCGGATCATCGCCTCGATGTCGGGCGACCCCGACCTCGTGGAGGCGTTCCGGCAGGAGCAGGACATCCACACCGCGACGGCGGCCCGCGTCTTCGAGGTGGCCTACGGCGACGTGACGCGGGCGCAGCGCGACCGGGTCAAGCAGGTCAACTACGGCATCCCGTATGGCATCTCCGCCTTCGGGCTTGCCCAGCGCCTCCGCATCGGCAACAGCGAGGCGCAGCAATTGATCAATGAGTACAAAGCTGCCTTCCCCCGGGTCGCTTCTTTTGCGGACGAACTGATTGAAAGAGCGAGGTCTCAGAAGGCGGAGTTGGCGCACATGCATCATTATGCAGAGACATTGACCGGCCGACGGCGGTACTACCTGCAGATGAACAGTCGCAACCCCAACGACCGCGCCTTCGCCGAGCGCACGGCGGTCAACATGCCGATCCAGGGGACGCAGGCCGACATGATCAAGATCGCCATGATCCGCATCCACGAGCGCCTCGCCGCCGAGGGGCTGGCCTCGCGGATGATCCTCCAGGTCCACGACGAGCTCGTCTTCGAGGTCGCCGACGACGAGCGCGACCGGATGGCGGCCCTCGTCCGCGAGGCGATGACGGGCGCGCTCCCGCTGGACGTGCCGGTCGTCGTCGACGTAGGCTTCGGAAGCAACTGGCTCGACGCGCACTAGTCCTCCGGCAAGCTGAGACTGACGGGCCCCCTCCGCTGTCATCCCGGACCCCGATCCGGGATCTAAAGCGTGGCTCCGAGATCCTGAACCGAGTTCGGGATGACAAGCCCGTCAGGGTGAGCCTGTAGCAGCACGAGACGCAGGTGGAACCTCTCGCGGGCGGTGCGTGTGCTGGTTTCCTGGTTTCTAGCCCCCGCACCCTATGCAGATCACCGACCCGACCTCCGCCGAGCACCCCGCCTTCACGTTCGTCAAAGCCTCCGGCGGGATCGAGGAGTACCGCCTGGACAGCAACGGCCTGACGGTGCTCCTGCTGCCGCAGGCCGCCGCGCCGGTCGTGACGTTCATGGTGACCTACCGCGTCGGGAGCCGGAACGAGCGTGCCGGGCTGACGGGTGCGACCCACCTCCTCGAACACCTCATGTTCAAGGGGACGGCGCGCTACAACAAGGACGACGGGACCGCCATCTTCCCGACCCTCCAGCGCGTCGGCGCCGCCGTCAACGCGACGACGTGGTTCGACCGGACGAACTACTTCGAGCTCCTCCCGAGCGAGCACCTCGGCCTCGCCGTCGAGGTCGAGGCCGACCGGATGCGGAACGCGCGCGTCCGCGACGAGGACCTCGCGAGCGAGCGGACCGTGGTTCTCAACGAACTCGACCGGGGCGAGAACGACCCCACGCGCAAGCTCCTCCAGGCGCTCCACGCGACGGCCTACTTCGCCCACCCCTACGGGCACCCGACCATCGGCTGGCGCTCGGACGTGGAGACCGTCACCGCCGCCGGGCTGCGGCACTTCTACGACACCTACTACTGGCCCGACAACGCGACAGCCTCAGTCATCGGCGACTTCGACCGGACCGACGCCCTCGACCTTGTCGAGCAGCACTTCGGGGCGATCCCGGCGGCGCCGGACGCCTTCGAGCACCCCGTCACGGCCGAGCCGCCCCAGGCCGGCGAGCGCCGCGTGACGGTCCGCCAAGCGGGGCAGCTGGGGGCGGTCATGCTCGGGTTCAAGTCGGTCGCCGCGCTCGACGCCGACGCCGACGCGCTCGACGTGCTCTCGGTCGCCCTCGGGTCGGGCAAGAGCAGCCGCCTCTACCGCCGCCTGACCGACCAGGGCCTGACGACGAGCGTCTTCGCCTACGCCCCGCGCCTGCGCGACCCCGGCCTGTTCATCGTCTACGGCGCGCTCGCGCCCGACGTGACCCACGCCGAGGTGGAGGCCGCGCTGTGGGAGACGCTGCAGGCGGTCGCCGACGAGGGGCTGACGGAGGCAGAGATCGAGCGCGCCCGCAACCAGGTCGTCGCCCAGGAAGCCTTCGGGCGCGACGGGCCGTACGCCATCGCCTCCCAGCTCAACGAGGCCGTCGCCGCCGGCGACTGGACGCTCTACACCACCTACCTCGACCGGATCGAGCGCGTCACCGCTGAGGCCGTGCAGGCCGCCGCCCGCCGCCTCTTCGACCGCGACCGCCTGACCGTTGGGGTCTACGACCCAGTTTCTGGTCCCTAGTTTTCGGTTTCTAGTCTCCCGCTCATCAATCCTTGCCCCTGTGTCCGACTACAAACTAGAAACTAGAAACAAAAAACCCGATGCCTTTGCCGAGCGCGTCCACGAAGCCGACGCCGGCGCGGCGCGCGTCCTCACGCTGCCGACGCCGGTGGACCGCGTGGTCTCGTTCCGGGGCTCGTTCGAGACGCTGCCGGACTTCGGAGCAGCAGAGGAGCTGGAGCAGAAGCTCGTCACGATGATGCTCGACAAAGGCACGCTCCGGCGCGACCGCTTCGCCGTAGCCGAGGCGCTCGAGAACCGGGGCGTCCAACTCCACTTCAACGCGGGCGGCGTCCGGTGCGGGTTCTCCGGCCGGGCCCTCCGCGACGATCTCCCCGACGTGCTTGCGCTCCTGGCCGAGCAGCTCCGCGAACCCCTCTTCGACGCGGGCGAGTTCGAGAAGGTCAAGGCCCAGCACGCGGCCTCGCTCCGCCGCTCGCTCGACAACACGGGCAGCCAGGCGTCGGGGGCACTCGCGCGCCGGCTCTACCCGGCCGACCACCCCAACTTCCAGCCTGACGTTGGGGCGATGCTGGACCGGCTGGAGGCGCTCTCGGTCGAGGACGTGCGGGCCTACCACGCGGCGCACCTCGGCGGGCGCGGCCTCCTCGTCGCCTTCGCCGGGGCCTGCGACCCCGAGGCCACCGCCCGTCTCACGGCCGACACCCTCGGCGACTGGCCGGTGCCGACCGCCGCCGCTTCCTTCGCCGCGGCTGCCGACGCCGGGCCGCCGGGCCGGGTCGAGGTCGAGATCGCCGACCGGCAGAACCTCGACGTCCGCTTCGGGCACCCCGTCGCGCTCCGCCGCGACAGCGACGACTTCCTCGCGCTCCACCTCGGCAACTACGTCCTCGGCGGCAACTTCTCGGCACGCCTGATGAGCACCGTCCGCGACGAGCAGGGGCTGACCTACGGGATCGGCTCGGCGCTCTCCGGCGTCCGCGTAGAGTACGAGGGCTACTGGCGGATCGCGGTCACGCTCAGCGGCGACGCCCTGGAGCGTGGCATTGAGGCGACGCGGGAGCAGGCGCGCCTCTTTGTCGAGGGCGGCATCACACAGGCGGAACTGGAGGAGAAGAAGCAGACGCTCACCGGGGCCTACAAGGTCGGCCTCGCTACGACCGGCGGCCTTGCCGGGGCGCTCCTGACGAACGCCGAGCGCGGGTTCGGGGTCGCCTACCTCGACGACTTCCCGCGCCACGTCGGCGCGCTGACGGTGGAGCAGGTCAACACCGCCATCGCCCGTCACCTCGACGCCGAGCGGCTGCACCTCGCCGTCGCCGGCACGCTTCCTGCGCAGCACGCGGGATGACCCACCTGCTGCGCGGCCTCGCCGGGCTGCTCCTCGGTGCCGCTCGTGCTGGCGGAGAGCGGCGAGGCGCGCGTCGCGGTCTTCGCCGTGCTCGGCCATGAGGTCGCCGTGCTCCACGACGTGCGGCTGCCGAGCGGGGACTGCCTCGTGCGCGGCACAGCCAGCACGGAGGCGGCGGCGCAGCGGCTCACGGTCGTCCGCTAACCTGGCGGCTGCACACCGTCTTCGCCCGCCCGGCCCCGCCTTCGGCGGAACGAACGGTACGGCGAGGTCGTGAAATAACCTCCATTCGCCGAGCGCCCAGGGCACGTTCTGTTCTGTCTCTTCCCTGCGCCCGCCCGGCCTCACCTCTCATCCGCATCCTCTCCCTAGCATGAAGAACCCCAACGAAGTCCTCCACGCCTACCTCACCGACATGCACGCGGTCGAGAGCCACATCCTCGAAGCCGTCGAGCGCCAGCTGAACGGCGAGGCCATCAAAGACTACCCCGAGGCCGGCCGCGTCGTCCGCACCGTGCACACGACGCTCGAACAACACACGACCGCGCTCCAGAACCTCATCGAAGCCCGGCAGGACGGCGCGAGCATCAAGGGTGCGCTCAAGGAAGCCCTCGGCGACGCCCTCGGCTTCGCAGCCGGTCTCTACGACAAGGTGCGCCCCGACGAGGTCTCGCGCATGATCCGCGATAACTACACCGCGCTCGGCCTCGCCGCGGTCTCGTACCACATGCTCCACACGACGGCGCTCGGCCTCAAGAACGACAACGTCGCGAGCATGGCGCTGCGCCACCTCAAAGACCTCACACCGGTCCTCGTCGACCTGTCGAAGGTTGTCTGCCACGTCGTCGCCAAAGAACTGGCCGACGAGGACAAGGTCTTCGACGGCACCGTCGGCCCGCAGGCCGTGTCGAACACCCAGGAGGCCTGGTCCGGCAACCACGTCGAAGCCTGAGCACACCGCGACGACGGAACGCAAACTAAGAGAGGCCGATGCCCACCGCGGCGTCGGCCTCTTGCTGTACAGAGGAGTTACCCGTTCACCGTCCTCCGTCTCACCGTCCTCTGTCCTACCGTCCTCCGTCTCACCGAATGATGATCATCCGGTCGTCGTCGAGGTCGCGGTCGGAGATCGCCGAGGCCGTAGACTTGGCGTCGGGCATGAGCCAGGCCAGGAGGAGGTAGATCGGGATGGCCGCCCCGGAGCCCGCGATGAGTGCGATCACGAACGCGATCCGCACGAGCGTCGGGTCGATGCCGAGCGCCTCGCCGATGCCGCCGGCGACGCCGAACAGCTTACGGTTGGTGCGCGACTTCGCGAAGCGGCCACGGCGGCGTTCGTAGCGGGCCCGGCGGTCCGACCGGCGCTCGGTCTTGCGCTCGCGGCGGTCCTGCTTGCGCTCGCGGCGCGACGCGGTCCGGCCAGCCTGCGCGCGGGCGCGGCGGCGGGCGGCCCGCTCGCGCTGCTTCTGCTTGCGGCGCTTCCGGTCCGGGCTCCACGAGAGCACCCCGAAGCCGAGCAGGATGATTAGCACCCCGATCAGCCACGGCCCGACGAGCGCCGAGAAGTCGAAGCCCGAGGCGAAGAGGCCGAGTTCCTGCAGCAGGTACGCCGAGCCGACCGTGATCGTCGAGAGGCCGGCGATCGTGGGGAGGTTCCAGATGCCGGGTTTCTCCTCCTCTGCTTCCTTGGCGTGGAGGAAGTCCGCGATGTCATCGTCGGTGATGTCGTCGTCGAGGCCGTAGGCTGCCTCGTAGGCGAACACCTCGTCCGGCTCGCGGGCCTCGCCGTCGGACGGTTTGCGGTTCCGGGTGCGTGCGCTCATGGGGTGCAGGATCGAATACAGGTCGAATGTACGTTGCGCCGGAGCCTGTTGTTGCGCTCGGGCGCGGCCGGCCAGGAGGCGCTCGCCGAAGGCAATGTGAAGATTGACGCAACGCGTCAAGACAGGGGAACGCGCCTTGACGCACTGCGTCATAAGCGCCATAACAAGACGACCCGCTCCATGCCCCGACTCATCAAGCGCTACGGCAGCCGCAAGCTCTACGACACCGGCGATAGCCGGTACATCTCCATGCAGGAGGTGGCCGGGCTCATCCAGTCCGGCGAGCAGATCGAGGTCGTGGACAACAAGTCGGGCGAGGATGTGACCGTACCGGTGCTCACCCAGGTGATCTCCGAGCAGGGGCGGCGCGGCAACTCGTTCCCGAGCAGCCTGCTCCACGACTTGATCCGGGCTGGCGAAGAGGCTTTGCAGGCCGGTGAGGACGCCGTCACCACGGGCGTCCGCCAGCTCCAGCAGGGCGTCGAGGGAATCGTGCAGAAGGCGTCGCGCAGCACCCTCGGCAAGCTCCGGCAGCCGAGCCCGATGCAGGACGAGATGGCCCGGCTCCGCGAGCGCCTCGACGCGCTCGAAACCTCGCTTGGCCGCCTCGCCGAAGACCAGCAAGACCGCAGCAACACCGACTAACCCCGGTCCCGTCCCACAGGACCGTTCCCGCTACCAACCCAACCTCCTACCGACATGAACCAGACCATCCAGGACGCCACTCGAGCCTTCCGCAACACGGCCGACACCCTCGTCGAGGCCGCGCGCGACGTGTACTACGCCGGCATCGGGCTCGCGGCCATGATCGAAGAAGAAGTCGCCGACGGCTTCGACGCGCTCGTCCGCGAAGGCCGCCGCACCGAGCGGGGCCGCGTGCGCACGCTCACAGCGAAGGCCGTCACCGAGACCAAAGAAGACGTGCGCGAGGCTCGGCAGGAGATCGAGCAGGTCGGCGAGCAGATCGAGGCCGTCAGCAGCGAGGTCGAGACGCGCATCGTCGAGATGATCGGCACGGCGCTCAACCGGATGAACATCCCGACGCGCGACGATGTCGAGTCGCTCAAGCGCAGCGTGGACCGGCTCAACAAAAAGGCCGTCGCCCTCCGCTCGGCGTAACGCACCGCGGCATCGCCCCACTCAACCAGCAGACCCTAGAGGACCTTATCATGGCAAAGAAAAAGAACGATCTCCCGACCGACGTCCAGGAAGCTACCGAGCGCGTGCTCCTCGCGGGCGTCGGCGCACTTGCCGTCACCGAGAAGCAGGGCAGCAAGCTGTTCAAGAAGCTCGTCAAGAAAGGCAAGAAGTACAACGGAGCCGGCCTCGAGCAAGTCGAGCAGATCCGCAAGCAGGTCGAGGGCCGCGCCGGGCAGGTCAAGCGCGACGTGGACCAGCAGACCGGCAAGGTCAAGAAGGTGATCGACACCCAGGTGGACAAGGTCCTCCAGGTGGCCGACGGTGCCCTCGGCGGCCTCGAGCAGCGCGTCCAGGACGCCGTGACGGTCGCCCTCCAGGGCCTCGGCATCCCGACCCGCGACGAGATCGCCGCGCTCCGCACGAGCGTGCACCAGCTCTCGAAGAACCTCGACGCCCTCCGCAAGGAGCGGGCGATGGAGGCCGAGGCGCAGCCCGAGGTCGAGGCCCGCGCCACCGGCAACGGCTGGTATGAGGTCGTCGTCCACGGTGCTGTGACCGAGAAGGTGCACGGCGAGGACGAAGCCGTCGAGCGCGTCGCCGAGCTGCAGCGCGAGAACGCGACCCTCACCGCCGCCGAGCGCGCGGCGGGCGTCGAGGCCGTCCAGGGCGGCGGCGGCTGGTACCAGGTCAAGCTCCACGGCCTTGTGGTCGGCAAGGTGCAGGGCAAGAGCGCGGCCGAGACTGCCGTGGCAGAGCTAGAAGCGCAGCGGTAACGCGCCCTTTGTACGGGCGCTGTTGCCGATCTTACGGGGGTGCAAGCGGCCGCCGGCCTTCGGTGCCGGGACCAGCCGCTGGCACCCCCTTCTTTGTGCCGGCTTTGGCCGGACGGTTCGCCGTCCGATCATAGATCCGGCATTCCATGCTATGCTCCGCGATGACTGACACCGATTCCACCGGCACCGCACCAGGTGCCCGCTCCACGGTCGGCCTTGCGCTGGCCGGGGGCGGACCCGAGGGCGCGATCTACGAGATCGGCGCGCTGCGGGCCCTCGAGGAGGCCATCGAGGGGATCGACTTCGCCGACGTGCCGATCTACGTCGGCGTCTCGGCCGGCGCGTTCGTCGGGGCCTGCCTCGCCAACGGCATCTCGACGGCGCAGCTCTGCCGGAGCGTGGTCCACGACGAGCCTGGCGAGCACCCGTTCCGCCCGGACCTGTTCATGGTCCCGGCCTACGGCGAACTCGCCCGGCGCAGCATCTCAGTGCCGGTTCACGTCGTCGAGGGGCTGGCCGACTGGCTGTTCAAGCACGACTTCGAGGGTGGCGTCGTCGCGGCGCTCATGGGACGGCTCGGGCGGGCGCTGCCGGTGGGGCTCTTCAGCAACACCGGCATCCGGGACTATCTCCGCAAGGTGTTCTCGATCAAAGGCCGCACGACGGACTTCCGCAAGCTCCGGGGCCACCTCACGATTGTAGCCTCGGATTTGAATTCGGGCGAGTCCGTCCGCTTCGGCGAACAGGGCCTCGACCACATCGACATCGCCGAGGCCGTGCAGGCTTCGACCGCGCTGCCGGTGGTCTATCCGCCCGTCACGATCGAGGGACGGGAGTACGTCGACGGCGTGCTGCTCAAGACGGTCCACGCCTCCGTCGCGCTCGAAGCGGGGGCCGACCTCGTGCTCTGCGTCAACCCCATCGTGCCGGTCGACACGGCGCGGGCGGTGGAGCAGGGGATCATGCGCCGCGGCAAGCTGATCGACCGGGGGATGCCGGGCGTGCTTGCGCAGACGTTCCGCACGCTGATCCACTCGCGCCTCGCCACCGGCATCGCGGCCTACGAGGCGCGCTACGAGGGGGCCGACATCCTCCTCTTCGAGCCGAGCCGGGAGGACTACCAGATGTTCTTCACGAACGTCTTCTCGTTCGACTCGCGCAAGGCCGTCGTGGAGCACGCGTACCACGCCACGCTCGGCAGCTTGGCCGAGCGCCGCTCGGTGCTGGCCCCGGTCTTGGCCGAGCACGGGCTGCGGCTGCGCGACGAGGTCCTCGACGACCCGGCCCCGCGCCTCTGGGCGGGCGTCGGGCTGGACCTGATGGAGGAGCCGCTGCAGATCGACGAAGACGACCGAGGCACGCCGGTGGCGCGCACGCTGCGCGACGTGCTCGCCCGCCTCGACGCTGTCCTGGACCGCGCTGCCTGACGGTTCCTCGCCTTCCTCACCTCGTCCGCACGCGACCGTGCCCCCTCGCATCATTATCAAAGCCGTCGCCTTTCCCGTGCTGCTGGGGCTGCTGCTGCTGGCTGTCAAGAGCCAGGACCGTGCGGCGGACATCGACGAAGTTGGGTACAAAACGCAAGAGTTGAACGAGCTCCAGGCGGAGACGGTGTTTCTGGGATCGAGCCGCACGTACCGTCACGTAGATGTCACCCGCTTCGACAGTCTGAGAGGCGGTGGCAACAGCTATAACTTCGGCATGCGAGGCGGGACGGCCCTGGAGGTGCACTACCAGGCCGAGCGCATGCTGGAGCTGCCTCACGTCAGGTGGCTCGTTCTGGAGCTAGGCACGGTCCGGCCTCTGGTGCGGCTCGAGAATCGGGATACGCGTCGGACCTACTACTACCACGACCTGCGGCGGGTAAAGCTGGCATCGGATGTTACTTTGGCGTTCGATATGCCCCTGATGCGCCGGCTCGAGATCATACGCGGTCGGCTCAAGGTAGCGCTAGACCACTACTTCCTCGTCGGTCAGGGCGAGGCGCTCATCACCGGGCGGACGGTAGAGCCGGAGCCCTTCTCTCGGTTCGACCGGCGAGGGTTTTCTGCCCTGGACTATGCGGAGAACGCGGGCCGGCGCAGCGAGGCTTTTCGGCACCCGAAGGGCCAGGAGGCTTTTCGCCGTAAGCTGGAGCGGCTACGGCACCGAGACGCAGAGCCGACAGCGGCAGACTCTGCGATGGCGAGCATCTGGATCGACCTCTACCGACGCGCTGAAGCACAGGACGTCGAGGTCTACTTCGCCGAGCAGGTCGGCGAAGTAGGCTTGGACGGGCTAGCCCGTGTGCTGGGCGATGCGCTTCCGCCGGGGCATCTCATCATCCTCAACGATATGGAGCGCTATCCAGGTCTCTTCGATCCTGACCTCTGGTTCGACCCGGGTCACCTCAACGAGCGCGGCGCAGAGCAGGTCACGGATATTCTCGCCGCTCGCCTTCCCCCGGCGTCCTCCTAGCTCTGCCGCGCCGTGCTCTTCAACTCGCTCGCCTTCCTCCTCTTCTTCCCCCTCGTCGTCGGGGGCTACTTCCTCTGGCCCCCCCGCCACCGCTGGATGCTGCTGCTGGCGGCCAGCTACTTCTTCTACGGCTGGTGGCGCGTCGACTACCTCGCCCTCATCCTCTTCTCGACGCTGGTAGACTACGTCGCCGCGCTAGCGATGGGGCGGCGCGAGACCCGGGCCGGGCGGCGGCCGTTCCTGCTCTTGAGTCTGGCCTCGAACCTGGGGCTGCTCTTTAGCTTCAAGTATTTGGGCTTCTTCACGAGCACGGCCGACGCGCTGGCTCGCCTGGGGGGCGGGTCGTTTCCGGTGGTGGAGCTGCTCTTGCCGGTGGGGATCAGTTTCTACACGTTCCAGACGCTGGCGTACACGATTGACGTGTACCGGGGCCGTCAGGAGCCGGAGCGGCATCTGGGGATCTTCGCCTTGTACGTGAGCTTCTTTCCGCAGCTGGTGGCGGGTCCGATCGAGCGCAGCCAGCACCTCTTGCCGCAGTTCCACCGGCAGTTCGAACTCGACGAGGCGCGCATCGCGCTCGGACTACGGACCATGCTGTGGGGGTTCTTCATCAAGTGCGTCGTCGCCGACCGCCTTGCGCCTTACGTGGACCTCGTCTACAATGACCCTGGCGGCTTCTCGGGCCTCGCCGTCTGGACGGCAACCTACGCTTTCGCCTTCCAGATCTACGGCGACTTCGCCGGCTACAGCCTGATCGCGATTGGCGCGGCGCGCGTGATGGGCTACGACCTGATGGACAACTTCCACCGGCCCTACTTCTCGAAGTCGATCTCGGAGTTCTGGCGGCGGTGGCACATCAGCCTCTCGACCTGGTTCCGGGATTACCTCTACATCCCGCTCGGCGGCAACCGGGTGGCGCGCTGGCGGTGGTACGTGAACATGATGGTCGTCTTCGCCGTCAGCGGGTTGTGGCACGGGGCGGCGTGGACGTTCGTGGTGTGGGGCGTGCTGCACGGGGCCTACCTCGCGGTCGGCGCGGCGACGGGAGGGTTCCGGGACCGGCTCTGGGCGCGCGCCGAGGCCGCCTACCGCCGGGGCATGCAGCGGGGCGAGGTCGTCGAGCGGATGGGCGTCGACGTGCCGGTGCCCGGTGGCGCCGTGCGGCGGTGGTGGCAGATGCTGCTCACGTTCCACCTCGTGCTGCTGGCGTGGGTGTTCTTCCGGGCCGAGGGTGTGGAGGGAGCGGTCACGCTGATCGAGCGGGCGTTCGCCGTGGTTCCGGGCACGCACGCCTCGCCGTGGTTGCCGGGCTTCACAGACGCCGACATCGTCATCACCGCGCTGGCTGTGCTCGCCCTGGTCGCCGTGGACCTCTTGGAGCGCCGCCGCTCGTTCGCTGAGCGGCTGGACGCGCTCGCGTGGCCGGTGCGCTGGGGCGTCTACCTCGTCCTCGCCGCCGTGGTCGTCCTCTTCGGGTCGTACGGCGAGACGACCTTTATTTACTTCCAGTTCTGATACGCTACCCCGACTCTACGGCTCCAGCCTCGGACCCTTGTTGACGGGGCCAGCAGCACACGACGGCATGTGGCCCGAGCGCTATGCTGCGTAGGCGACCGTGCGGCGGCGCGGCGTGACGGTGTCGCCCAGGGCGGTGCAGCAGAGGAGGATGAGCCCGACCCAGATCACGTCCGTCATGAGGAGGTGGACGAGCTGGAGCGGGACCGGAGCCATCAGCCGCACGTTGAGGACCCCGATCATGAGCTGCGTGAAGTAGAGGCTGAGGATGCCGAGACTGAGGAAGTACGCCTTGCGCCGGCCCGTCCGGCGGACCAGCAGGAACGTGGCCAGCACCCCCACGCCGACCACGAGGGCGAGCAGCGGGTGGTAGATCCGCAGCCCGACGAGCGCCGCCACGACGGGGTCGGAGGCCGGGTCGATGCCGCCGCCGATCGTGAGCGTGTCGCCGAGCGCGGTGACGGCTCCACTCGCGCCGAGGATGAAGACGCCCGCGACGGTCGCGGCGAGCGTCGCGCCGAGCGCGCCGCTGCCCCGGAACCGGGGGGCGTGCCCGCCGCCGGCCCACCACGCGGTCAGCGTGATCGCCGTCAGCAGGAGAAACGTGTTGAGCAGATGCGCCGCGATCACCCACCCGCGCAGCACCGATACGTTGTAGGCCACGAGTTCGAGCTTCACGAGCGCCATCCCAACCAGTGCCTCGGTGCCCATCAGGATGACGGTCCACGCGGCGGCCTTCCGCACCTTCGAGCCGCGCGGGAAGACCCTGAACGCCCAGACGCCTAGCCCGAGGGCGAGGAAACCGGCCAGGCCGCTCGTCAGCCGGTGGCCGAACTCGACGAGCGTCGCCATCGTCTCGGCGCGGGGGATGACCTCGCCGTTGCAGAGCGGCCAGTGGTCGCCGCAGCCCGCGCCCGAGCCCGTCGCGCGCACGAACGCGCCCCACAGGATGACGAAGCCTGTGTAGATCAGGAGCACCCAAGCGAAGGCGACGAAGCGGCGTACCGAAGGACTCATCGGGAGCGAAGCGAGTGGGTTCGGCGAAATAAGGCGCTCGGCGCGGTTCGGTTCCGGCGGAACAGGTGGATTCTTGCGGAGCACACAGCGCGCGCGTGGATCACGCAGAGGGGGCAAACAGAAGCGCGGCGGCCTCTCCGGTTCCGAGAGGCCGCCGCGTCGAAGCCGTGCCCCGCGCACGCTAGCGGACGAGCGTGACGCGCCGGGTCGCCGCCTGGCCACCGGCTTCGAGCCGGACCAGGTAGACGCCGCTCGGCAGCGTGCCGGCGTCGAAGCGGACGGTGTGGGGACCGGCTTCCCGGACCCCCTCTGCGAGCGTGGCGACGCGCCGCCCCATCATGTCGAAGACCTGCAGGCTGACCGCGCCCGTGGCCGGGAGCGCGAAGTCGATCTCGGCCTGGCCCCGGAACGGGTTGGGCCGGGCCGGGGCGAGCGTGAGCGCCGCCGGCAGCGCCGACGAGGCCGAGGACGCGAAGTCTACGTCCAGGCCCTCGTCGCTTGCCGCGCGCGACACCGGCTGGAAGTCAGCGGTGAAGCACGGCTTGCACTTGCCGAACTCGAAGATGCGCTGGACGTCGTCGTCGCTCAGCAGCGCGTGGAACACCTCCACCTCGTCGAGCAAGCCCAGCTCGTCGTTCGGCCCAAACTGCGCCGAGCGGTGCTGGTACATCGGCCCCGCGTGCGTGATCGGGCCGAGCGCTACCCCCGTCGCCGTGCCGAAGGGCAGGCCGTCGACGTAGAACCGCGCCGTCGTCGAGAGCGCGTCGTGGTCAATCGTCACGCCGATGAAGCGCCACGTGCTCGGCGTGACCGGGAACGGCGCGCTCGTCAGGTCGAACCCGATCACACCGTCCCCGATGGTGACGTTGATCACCCAGTCAGTGTTGTTGACGCGGCGGAGCATGACCTCGTAGCCGTTGCGGTCGGGCACGTCGAAGTTCGAGACGATCGTGAAGAAGTCCGAGACGAACGTCGGGGCGATCTGCACCCAGGCGTCGACCGTCAGGTCGTCGTTGTTGACGGCGAGCGACGGGTCGGGCGCGATCTCGATGTGGTCGCCCAGGGACGGGAATTCGGCGGCGCGGCCGACGACGCCGGGGACGGTCGCAACGCTGCCTACGGGCGTGCCGTTGTTGGCGGGCGAGGTCAGCGAGGCGAGGTCGAGGAAGGTCCCGGTGAAAGCGTCGTAGTCGGTCCACACTTCGAGGCCGCCGGGCGGGGCCGGGCACGAAACCGACTGGAGCGCGCCGTTCGTGTTATAGGCCCCGAGGTAGCCGTCCCGGCTGCCGTTCGAGGTGATCGGCGAGGCCGCGCTCACAACCGTACCCGAGGAGAAGATGGGCGTCCCGCCGAACTCGCCCGCGGCGACGTGCGCCCCCGAAGTCGTTTTCACGGCCACCCCATAGCCGATGTCGCGCTGGTTCTGGGCGATCCGGTTGGCGAAGCGAAAGCCGCCGCCCGCGTCGTAGCTCGCGATCCACGCGTCGTAGTTGCCCACCGTCGGGAGGATGTAGCTCGCGCCGCCGACGAACGGGTCGAAGTCCACCGGTCCGGCGCGGAAAGTGCCGGTGGCATAGACGTTCCCGCAGAGGTCCGCGTCGATCCCGAGCCCGGCGTCGATCTGCGGCCCGCCGAACGGGACGACCCACAGCGGCGACCCGGCGATGTCGTAGGTGGCGATGAACGCGTCCACGCTCCCGTTGCTCGGGAACGAGGGGCCGTTGAAGTTTGTCGTGGCGGCAAACGTCCCGGTGACGCGGATGCCGTTCGGGCTGGCGCTGATGTCGTAGCCGCGCTGCACGCTCGGGCCGCCGATCTGGATCGCGTTGAACGGAGCGAAGAGCGTCGGGGAGCCGGGCGTGGTGGCGAGGTAGCACGCCGCAAACGCATCGTCGTTCGCGGTGGAGGTCAACAGGAACGTGCCCGCGCTGGGGTCGAAGTCGGCGGTGTTGCGGAACCGACCCGTGACACACGGCACGTTGGGCCGCAGCAGGCTGAGCCCCAAGCCCTCGTCGCGGCCTAGACCGCCGACGAGAAACGCGTCGAAGAGCGCGCCGCCCCCGGCGTCGTACCCCGCGACAAACACGTCGCTGTTGGTGCCGGCCGCCGCGAGGACGGCCCCGCCGAAGTCGGCGTTGTCGACGATGGAGCCGGTGGCCCAGACGTTGAACGGCGGGAACGCGTTGACGTCGAGGTCCTGCCCGATCTGGTCGTCCGGCCCGAAGATGGGGGCCAGCCAGAGAAAAGCAGGCGTGACCCCGGATACATCGTACGCCGCTACGAACGCGTCGAGTCCGCCGCCTGCCGGCGCAGTGGCGATGCCCGTGAGGCTAGGGTCGAAGTCGGGCGTGCCCTCGTACTGGCCGGTGACGTAGAGCACGCCGTCCTGGTGCATCACGTCGTTGGCGACCTCGCGCCCGGGCGTTCCAATCGCAAAGGCCCAGCGCACGGTCCCGCCGGGGTCGTAGGAGGCGACGAACGCGTCGGTGTTGCCCGCCGAGGTGAGCGCGAGCGAGCCGGCGCTGGGATCGAAGTCCGACGTGGCCCGGAAGGCACCGACGAGGTACGTGTTGCCCAGGTCGTCGTAGTGGGCCGCGTTGGCGGCGTCCGGCTGCGGTCCCCCGACGCCCAGCGGGTACTGGGCGAGGGCAGGTGCGGCGGCGAACAGTACGACGAGTGCCGTAAGTGGAAAGCGAAGAATTAAGTTCATGACAGCAAGGGTTTGTGGGTGAAAATATCATGGTATAACACCGCGCCTCACAAAAGCAAGGGGCGGCCCTCCGCAGAGAGCCGCCCCGGTGGAGCATCCGTGCTCGGGACTGGCTTAGAAGCCCATCCCGCCGCCCATGCCGCCCATGTCGGGCATCGCGGGCGCAGCCGCTTCCGGCTCCGGCTTGTCGGCCACGACCGACTCCGTCGTCAGCAGCAGGCCGGCCACCGACGCGGCGTTCTCGAGCGCGGTGCGCGCGACCTTCGTCGGGTCCACGACGCCGTGCTCGATGAGGTCGCCGTACTCCTCGGTGCGGGCGTTGAAGCCGAAGGTGCCTTCGCCCTCCTTGACCTTCTGGACGACGATCGAGCCTTCGAGGCCGGCGTTCGAGGAGATCTGGCGGAGCGGCTCTTCGAGCGCGCGGCGCACGATCCCGACGCCGATCTTCTGGTCCTCGTTCTCGGTCTCGACGTTGTCGAGCGAGCCGAGCGTGCGGATGAAGGCGACGCCGCCGCCGGGGACAATACCCTCTTCGACGGCCGCACGCGTGGCGTGGAGCGCGTCTTCGACGCGGGCCTTCTTCTCCTTCATCTCGACCTCGGTCGCGGCACCGATCTTGAGGACCGCGACGCCGCCCGACAGCTTGGCGAGGCGCTCCTGGAGCTTCTCGCGGTCGTAGTCGGAGGTCGTGTTCTCGATCTGGCCGCGGATCTGGCCGATGCGGGCCTTGATCGTGTCCTCGGTGCCGGCCCCGTCCACGACGGTCGTCGTGTCCTTGTCGATCACGACGCGCTTGGCGCGGCCGAGGTAGTCGAGCGTGGCGTTCTCGAGGCGGTAGCCGCGCTCCTCGCTGACGACGGTGCCGCCGGTGAGGGTCGCGATGTCTTCGAGCATGGCCTTGCGGCGGTCGCCGAAGCCGGGGGCCTTGACGGCCGCCACGCGGAGCGTGCCGCGCAGCTTGTTCACGACGAGCGTGGCGAGGGCCTCGCCGTCGATGTCCTCGGCGATGATGAGGAGCGGCTGGCCCATCTGGGCGACCTTCTCGAGGACCGGGAGGAGGTCCTTCATCGCGGAGATCTTCTTGTCGTGGATGAGGATCATCGGGTCCTCGAGCGCGACCTGCATGTTGTCCGGGTCGGTCACGAAGTACGGGCTGAGGTAGCCGCGGTCGAACTGCATGCCCTCGACCGTGTCGAGCGAGGTCTCGGTGCCCTTGGCTTCCTCGACCGTGATGACGCCGTCCTTGCCGACCTTCTCCATCGCCTCGGCGATGAGGTCGCCGATCTCGGAGTCGTTGTTGGCCGAGATCGAGCCGACCTGGGCGATTTCGTTCTTGCCGCCGACTTCGCGGCTGAGCGTCTTCAGCTCGGCGACGACGGCGGTGACCGCCTTGTCGATGCCGCGCTTGAGGTCCATCGGGTTGGCGCCCGAGGTGACGTTGCGGAGGCCGGCGTTCATGATCGCCTGGGCGAGCACGGTCGCGGTCGTCGTGCCGTCGCCGGCCACGTCGGAGGTCTTCGAGGCGACCTCCTTGACCATCTGCGCGCCGACGTTCTCGATCTTGTCGTCGAGCTCGACTTCCTTCGCGACGGTGACGCCGTCCTTGGTGACGGTCGGGGCACCGAACTTCTTCTCGATGATCACGTTGCGGCCCTTCGGCCCGAGCGTGACCTTGACGGCGTTGGCGAGCTTGTCGACGCCGCTTTTGAGGCTGTTGCGCGCCTCGGTGTCAAAAGTGATTTGCTTAGCCATGGTGTGTGGTCTGTCTCAGAGTTGGGGAATGGGGGAGAGGGGCGTTCTTAGCCCTTGACGACGCCGAGGATGTCGCTCTCGCGCATGATCATCACCTCGTCACCGTCGACGGTGATCTCGGTGCCGGCGTACTTGCCGTAGAGCACGGTGTCGCCTTCCTTGACGGTCATGTCGACGTGCGTGCCGTTCTCGACTTTGCCCTTGCCGACAGCGAGGACGGTGCCGCGCTGCGGCTTCTCTTTGGCCGTGTCGGGAATGATGAGGCCGCCGGAGGTCGTCTCCTCGGCGTCCTGCGGCTTGACGACGACGCGGTCGGCGAGCGGCGTGATGCTGATAGCCATAGGTACTAGGTAGTTGAAGTGAGCGGGTGTAAACTGCGGGGTGAACCCAAGTGCGTTGGCACTCCCTGTCTGAGAGTGCCAGGCGTACGTACCGGGTGCCGGCACGGAGGATTCGAGACCGCAATGAAGAGTGCGTTAAGCAAACCAACCCCGGGCGACCGGTGGAGCGGAGCGGGCTGGGCGCTCGCCCTCGCAGCCGTGCTCGTGCTCCTCGTTCCGGCCGTGCTCCCGCCGTTCGTTGGGCCTGGTGTGCGCGCCGTGCTGCACGCCGCGTTCGACCCGTTCTGCCATCAGCTCGCGGACCGCTCGTTCGCCGTCGGCGGCGTGCCCCTCGCCCTGTGCCACCGCTGCACCGGCGTCGTCGCGGGGCTCGCGCTCGGGGCGCTCGCGCTGCCGGGGCTCCGCCGGTGGCTTGCCGGGTTCGCTCGCTACGAGGGCCTGTGGGTGCTCGTCGCTGTCGTGCCCGCCGCGCTCGACTGGGGCGGCGGCGTGCTCGGCCTCTGGGCCAACACGGTCGGCAGTCGCTTCGCGACGGGGTTATGGTTCGGTCTCGTCATCGGGGTGCTCTTCGCCCGCGCCCTCGCCGTGCGGAGAGCGCGACCCGCGCCTGCCTCACCGTAGTCGTTCTGCGCGTCGGCTGCTAGCGGGGAATAGGGCGCGCAGGCTATCTTGCCTCGCCTCCCTGCCCCCGCCTGTCATGCCCAGCAAACAGTCCTCGATCCTGGTCGGTGCGCTCACGGTCGGCGTGCTCTCTACGTCCTACCTCGGCCTCATCAACGCGCTCTGCTGCCTGGGCGTGATGATCGGAGCGGCGGTGGCGGTGTGGCACTACACCGACACGCACGCGCTCACGATTGCCGGAGGAACTGGAGCCGGGATCGGCGCTGCGGCCGGAGCGCTCGGGTCCATCGTCTCAGCGCTACTCACCCTGCTGCTGCTTGCGCTGGGGCTGGACGGCGGAGCTATCGAAGACCTGGTGATGGACCGGTTCCGGGGGATGATGACGGAGGAGCAGATCCGCGACATCGAGGCGCAGCAGGAGGCGTCGCGTACCGTGACCGGCTGGCTCTCGGGCACCCTGCTTGGGGCCCTGCTCTTCGCCGTCTTCGGCGCCATCGGCGGCGCCGTCGGCGCTGCGCTCTTCAAGAAAGGCGGGCCGGAGCCAGAGTTTTAGAGAGTGGGAGAGTGGGAGAGTGGGAGAGTGGGAGAGTGGGAGAGTGGGAGAGTGGGAGAGTGGGAGAGTGGAATAAAAACCGCGAAATTTACCGACCCCGTCGCGCTCCGCGACTACCTTTCTGTCCTCTGTCCTCTGTCCTCTGTCCTCTGTCCTCTGTCCTCTGTCAGCGCATCGAGCGACGGCTGCGCGGGGCGTCGAGGATTTCCTTGAGCACGAAGGCGTCGCGGGCGCTGCCCGGCTGGCGGAGGCGGCGGGCGAGGTCGCGGCGCGACGCGTCGCCCTCAGTCTTGACTTCGAGCGGCGTCGAGAGGTCTACGTCGCCGAGCGGTTTCTGGGGAATGCGCTTGGGGGCTACGCGCTCCGGGCGGGCCTGAGTGCGCGTCTGGAAGGCGGGACGCCGCTCGAAGACCTCCTCCGAGAGTGGGTTCTCCCGGCCGAAGCCGTGCGCCTCGTGCTCGAACTCGCCTACCTCCCGGAACTCGTCGGGCCGCTCGGCCAGGGCTCGGGGCTGCGGTTCCGGCTGCTGCCGCTCCGGCTCGGCCTGCTCGGCGAGGGCCTCGCGGATCTGGCGGAGCGCCTCGCTGAGCGGGTCGCGCGCCGGCTGGGGCTCTGGCTGCTCGGCCGAGGTCGCCTCCAGTTCGGGCCGCGCGCGCCGCGCCCGCTTCGCCGGCTGCGGTTGCTTCGCCGGCTGCTGGCGCTTCTTCCCGAAGAGCCGCTGGAACAGCGGGAACAGGAAGATCAGCAGGAAGATGATCAGGTCAAAGTCCATCCGGGTCGGGAGTCGAGAGTCAGGATGTCGGGGGTGGGAGCTTGGGAGATCTGGCTTCAGACCTGCGATCTAGAACAGCGTCGGGTTCTGCTCGCGCCGGACGAGGGTGTCGATCAGGCGGCGGCTAGCGCGGGGGAAGGCGAGGTCGTCCAGGTCTTCGACGGCCACCCAGCGCATCGGTTGCGCCGCGTGGTGAACGGGCGTGCCCGCCACGAGGCGGCAGGCGAAGGCGTGGAGCGTGATCTTGAAGTGCGAGTACGCGTGGTCGATCCGGTCGAGCGGCTCGCCGACCTCGACCTCTATGCTCAGTTCCTCCTGCAGCTCGCGCCGGCACGCCTCGGCGACGGTTTCGCCTGGCTCGACCTTGCCGCCGGGGAACTCCCACAGGCCGCCGAGCATCGCGTCGGTCGGGCGTTGCTGGACGAGGACGCGGCCCTCGTCGTCGAAGAGGACGCCGACGGCGACATCGCGATGAGGCACGGGCTTTTTCTTTTTGGCGATGGGGTAGCGGGTCGGGTTGCCCTCGGCGCAGGCGGTGCAGACGGCGCGAAGGGGGCTCGCCCGGCAGCCGGCCGGGGTGCAGACCGTCGCGCCGAGTTCCATCACGCTCTCGTTGAACCGGCCGGGGTGGTCGCGGTCGAGGAGCGCGTCGGCGAGGGCCTGGAGGTGGCGGCGGGTGCGGCCCGAGGTCACGTCGTCGCCGATGGCGAAGACGCGGGTGAGGACGCGGATGACGTTGCCGTCGAGCACGGCGAGCGGGACGCCGTGGGCCAGCGAGAGCACGGCGGCGGCGGTGTACGGCCCGACGCCCGGCAGGCTGCGGATCTCGGCCTCGGTCTCCGGCATCCGGCCATCGAAGGCGTCCACGACCTGCTGCGCGGCGCGGTGGAGGTTCCGCGCCCGGCTGTAGTAGCCCAGCCCCTCCCACGCCTTCAGCACGTCGTCGAGGTTGGCCGCGGCGAGGGCGTCGACGGTCGGGAATGTGGCGGTGAAGCGCTCGTAGTAGGGCCGCGCCTGGTCGACGCGGGTCTGCTGGAGCATGATCTCGGAGAGCCAGACGCGGTACGGGTCGCGCCGGCCGTCCGGTCCGGTCTCGCGCCACGGCATCGGGCGGCGGACCTGCTCGAACCAGGCCGCGAGCGGCCCGTGGAAGGCGTCGAGGTGTCGCTGCTCGACGCGGCCGACGTACCCCTCGCTCATCCCGGTGCCACGTCGATCACGAGCACGAGGGTGTCCTGCGGCTCGCCCCCGAGGCGCTGCTCGACGAGGACGAACTCGCGCCCGCGCTCGGCGGGCAGCGTCCTCCAGTAGAACGACCGGCCGACGAGCCAGCTCAGCGCCGGCGCGCGGAGCACGCGGTAGGTCGAGGCCGACGTCCCGGGCAGCGCCGTCACGAGCGGCTCGCCGGAGCGGACCGAGAGCTGGAGCGTGTCGGCCGCAGCGGCAGAGGCAGGAGCGGGCGGGGCGGGCGCAGCAGCCAGGAGCAGGACGGCCACGAAGAGGACGACGGGGAGGAAGCGCACAGAAATGGCGAGGTTGGGCGGGTAGGGAGAAGGTACGCCCGGCCCCGAAGCGCGATCCCCTCGTCGGCTTGGAGGAACGCACCGATCTCACCCGCACTCCGCGCCAACGCTCCCGTCACCCACGCGAAACCCGCCTACCCCTCCGTTCCCTCCACGCCGAACAACCACTGTCACGCTGCGAAACCCTACCCCAGCCCACCGGTAGCCGGGTTGATGACGAACGCCGCCGCTCACGCACAGGACCTACGCAAAAACTGTCATCCTGAACTCGGTCCGGGATCTGTCGCCGCATGCTTGCTCCGTTCGGGGAGATTCCGAAACGAGTTCGGAATGATACGATGGGTGGTGCGTACATCCTGCTGCGTGTTCATGCTCAGCGTGCTCTGCGCAGCCTCGGCGAGAGCGCAGCCTGCCGATACCTCGGCCGTGCGCTGGACGCTCGTCGCCGACGGGCGCGACGCCCCGTGGCCGCTCGACCGGCCGCTTCCGGCGGACAGCCTCGGCGCGGCAGCGACGGGGGTGTTGCAGCACGTCCAGCGCGAGGGCTACTACTTCGCCGCCGTCGACTCGGCGCAGGTGAGCGGGCAGGTCGGAACGCTGTTCGTCTCCCGGGGCCCTCGCGTCGAGGTGGCGTCGGTCGAACTCCGGGGCGCGGCGGCGCTCGACGCCGACCGGCTGCGGGGCCAGATGCAGACGCGCCCCGGCCGGCCGCTGGACCCCGACGTGCTGCGCGCCGATCTCGACGCGGTGCTCCGGGACTACGAGCGTGCCGGCTACCCGCTCGCGCAGGCGACCCTCGGCGAGGTCGAGGTCGACGAGGCAGGGCTGCGCCTGACCATCCGCATCGCGGAAGGGGAGACGCTGGCTTTCGGAGCCATCGAACTGACGCCGGCCGGGCGCACGTCGCCCGCGTTTGCCGCCCGCACGGCCGGCCTCCAACCCGGCGCGCCGCTTGCCGCCTTCGACTCCGACGGCATCCGGCGCGGGCTGGAGGAGACGGGCCTCTTCGAGTCGGTCGGGGCACCGCAGCTCGCGCTCGGGACCGACGGCACGGCGACGGTGCGGGTGCCCGCGACCGAGGCCCCTCCGGGCACGTTCGACCTCGTCTTCGGCTACCTCCCGCCGAACGCGGGGGAGGAGAGCGGGTCCGTCGTCGGCAACGGGTCGCTGCTGCTGCGCAACCTCTTCGGCCGGGGCCGGAGCCTCGCCCTCGAACTCGTCCGCAACCCCGGCCTCGTCTCGTCGGTCGACGTGCGCGTCGCCGATCCGTTCGTGTTCGGCCTGCCGCTCCGGCTGGAGGCGCAGTTCGCGGGCTACCAGCAGGACTCGACGTTCCAGCGCCAGCGGTTCGGGCTCGAAGCGGGCTACCGGTTTGCGCCGGGCCTGGAAGGCTTCGTCACGGCCAGCCGCGAGTTCGTCGAGGCGGGGATCGCGGGCGTCGTGCTCGTCGAGGGGCGGCAGCGCATCCCCCAGGCCGACGCCTTCTTCGCTGGCGTCGGCGTGCGCTACCGGCGGGTCGACGCGCGGCTGAACCCGCGCCGGGGGCTGTGGCTCCAGACCTCGCTCGAGCAGGGCGTCAAGCGGCGCGACCTCGCGGCCGACACCGCCGCCATCGCCGAGCCGGTGAGCATCAGCCAGCAGCGGCTCGTCGCCGAGGCCCGCCTCTTCATCCCGACCCTCCGGCGGCAGGTACTCGTCCTCGGTGGCGACGCGGCGTTCCTGCTCGGCGAGGTCTACGACGACAGCGACCTCTTCCGCTATGGCGGGGCGACCTCGCTGCGCGGCTACGACGAGGAGCGCTTCCGGGGCAACATCGTCGGGCGGGGGATCATCGAGTACCGCTACCAGATCGACCGGACGTCCTACGCGTTTCTCTTCACCGATCTCGGCTACGTCGAGCGCCCAGTGACAACCGGCATCCTGGCCGACCGCTCGTTCCGCCCCGGCTACGGGCTGGGCATTCAGTACCGCACCCCGCTCGGCCTGGTCGCGGTCAGCTACGCCCTCAACCCCGACGACGGACCGACGCGCGGCAAGGTCCACCTCGGCCTCTCTGTCGGGTTGTAGCTTGCAGCATGACGACTACGTTCTTCGCGCCGCCCGACTGCATCGCCGATGGGCGCATCGTGCTGCCGGACGACGAAGCGCGGCACGCGGTGCGGGCGCTCCGGCACGCGGTGGGGGATGAGATCGAGGTCGTGGACGGCGCGGGCGGGTGGTACCGGGTCCGGCTGACCGAGGCCGGCAAGAGCAGCGCTGCGGGCGAGGTCGTCGCCACCGAGCGCGAGGTCGGCGAGCCAGCGCACCGACTGACGGTCGGGCTGAGCACGCTCAAGAACGCCGGGCGGTTTGAGACGTTCGCCGAGAAGGCGGTCGAGCTAGGCGTCACGGAGATCCTCCCTCTCGTCACGGAGCGGACGGAGCGCGCTCGCCTCAAACCGAAACGGCTCGGCAGCATGCTCGTCGCGGCGCTCAAGCAGAGCGGCCGGAGCCGGCTCCCCGGCCTCGCCGAGCCGCAGCCGCTGGCGGCGGTGCTGAGCGGGCGCACCGAAGGGCTGCGCATCCTCTGCCATGAGGCGGCCGGCCCGGACGCGCTGCTCCCGCGCGTGCTGGATCGGAACCCCGCCGGGGAGACCACGATTCTTGTCGGCCCCGAGGGCGGGTTCAGCGAAGCCGAGGTCGCCGAAGCCCAGGCCGCCGGGTGGGCAGTCGCCTCGCTCGGGCCGCGTCGGCTGCGCGCTGAGACGGCAGCCCTCGCCGCAGCATCGGCTGCGATGCTTCATCTATCACATCAAGTCAGGAACGACATGGCTTCCTATTACTGAGCGAAATGGACCTCACTGAAACCCTGAAGGACCGTGCCCTGCTCGTGGACGGCGTGCTGCTTCGTGCTTACCGCGACACGGTCACGCTGCCCGGCGGCGGGACCTCGGTGCGCGAATGGATCGAGCACCCCGGGGCCGCGGCCGTCGTGCCGCTGTTCGAAGACGGGACGACGATCCTACTCCGGCAGTACCGCTACGCGCCGGGGCGCGAGTTTGTCGAGGTCCCGGCGGGCAAGATCGACAGGCCCGGCGAGGACCCGGCTGAGGTTGCCGTGCGCGAACTCGAGGAGGAGGCGGGCTACACGGCGCGGGCGCTCACGCCGCTCGGCCCGACCTACCCGTGCATCGGATACAGCAACGAGGTCATCCACCTCTTCCTCGCCGAAGACCTGTCCGAAGCCGAGGCCGAGGCCGAAGACGACGAGTTCGTCGAGCCCTTCCGCCTGCCGTTCGCCGAGGCCGTGGCGATGGCGGAGCGCGGCGACGTGTTTGATACCAAGAGCGCCGTCGCGCTCCTGCGGGCCGGGGCTGAGGTGGCGAGACGGTCGGGGTAGGGCGAGTGGGCGAGTGGGCGAGTGGGCGAGTGGGCGAGTGGGCGAGTGGGCGAGTGGTGAAAGGCGACGCTGGAGAAGGTCCCTCAGTCTCCCTTTCGCCCATACGCCCTTTCGCCCCCTCTTCCTTTCGCCCCTCTTTTTCACACGCGCTTGCCTGCGCCCCAGCCGGGACGGTGCTACCTTGCCTGCCGCTTCCGTCCAACCCGCGCCGCACCTACGTCATGTACATCTTCCTCGTTATCGTCATCACGATCATCGCCCTGCTGATGGCGATCGCCGTGCTCCTGCAGAGCGGCAAGGGCGGCGGCCTCGCCGGGATCGCGGCAGGCGGCCAGACCACCCAGATCCTCGGTGCCCGTCAGGCCCCCGACACGCTGGAGAAGGCAACCTGGACGCTCGGGACGGTCTTCATCGTGCTCTGCATCCTCGCCAACTTCTTCGCCAACCCGTCGGAGGCGCAGCGAAGCATCCTCCAGGAAGGCGGCGGTGCCAACGCGCCCATCGAGAACCCGCTGCCGCCGGGCCCGGGCACGATCAACGACGAGCCGCCCGCTCCGGCCCCGCCCGTCGAGAACGAGTAACCCCAGTCTCGGATTCGCACAGCGACGCCCCGCTTCTCCGGTGAGAGGCGGGGCGTCGTCTGTTGGTACGGCGCGTGCCGGTCTGTAAGCCGAATTCTGTGCCTCCGGGCGGTGGCCGTACACCGCGGCGGAGCGACCGCCATCTATCTGGGACCGCCGTCGCCGGCGGCCTCGAGCGGCCTACCCGCGCCTCGGGCGGGCACCCGTTTCCCGGCGCGACCGCGAGCGGTCTGCCGGGAGCGGCGCTGTTTGGCCTTGCACCCCGTGAGGTTTGCCTAGCCGGCCCCGTCGCCGGAGCCGCTGGTGGGCTCTTACCCCACCGTTTCACCCATCGCCTGTGCCAGAGCAAAGCCCTGGCCATCGGCTGGTCTGTTCTCTGTTGCACATGCTGTCGCCCGGCGGGCCGAGCGCCTTCCTGTTAGGAAGCACGGGTCCCTGCGGTGTTCGGACTTTCCTCCCCGGAGCGGAATGCCCCGCCCGAGGCGGCGGTCCGACCGGCACGCAGGTCTGCGAACGACGAGTTACGAGCGACGAACGCCGAGTCTGTTTGTTCGCAACTCGACATTCGCCCCTCGACACGGTCTACAGTTTCATGTCGTCCGTCGTCTCGCGGAAGAGCTCGTCGTCGACGATCACGCGGCCGGTGTGCTCGCAGACGACGATGCGGTTGCGCTGCCGGACCTCGACTTGGCGCTGCGGCGGGACCATGAACGACCCGGCGGCACCGCGCTCGATTGGGACGACGGCGCGGCCGTCGCGGAGGCGGTTGCGGAGGCGCTCGTAGGCGCGGAGGTAGCGCGCCTCGATGGCTCCGGCGGCGGCGTCGCGGAGGGAGACGTAGGACTCCTGCTCCTTCTCCGTCTCCTCGACGACCTGGGCAAGCTCGGCGTTCTTCTCCTTCAGGAGCTCGTCGAGTTCGCCGAGGCGCTCCTGCGCTTCGGCGACGACCTCCTCGTTCGCCCCGTCGCGCTCCGTGTGAGACTCGATGTCGGCCTCGGCCTGCTCGATGCGCTGGCGCTGGGCCTCGATCTCCTTCGTGAGGGCGTCGTACTCGCGGTTGTTGCGGACGTTGAGCTGCTGCTCCTCGTACTTCTTGATGAGCCCCTCGCTCTCGGTGATGTCCATCTGAAGCTTGCGGCGCTGGATCTCGGCCTGCTGGCCTTCGTCGTGCGCGTTGTCGATCCGCGTCTGGAGCCCGGCCTTCTCGTCTTCGAGGTCGCGGATCTCCTCGGGCAGGTCGCCGCGCAGCTTCTCGACCTGGTCGATCTTGCTGTCGATGTGCTGGAGGCGGATGAGGGCGCGGAGTTGGTCGGTGACGCTGCTGCTGGTTTCCGTCGTGGGCATGGGCGGGGTCTGGTGGTTTCGTCGAGGGCAACGGCGTTAACCGTCCAGGCGCAGAGGAGGTTCGCACCCGCACGGAGAATTTGGCGTTGAGGCCCAGCGGACAGGCGACGGAACACAGAAGACAGACAAGCGCCGGGCGAAGCAGTCTCGCCTCAGTAGCCTTCTGAGCCTACGCCCGTCCTCCGTCGTCTGTCTTCCGTCACTTCGTCAGCGCGGTTCGGTAGAGCTGGCGGCTGTCCTGGCGGCCGCGCTGGAGCGTGAGCAGGAACGTCTCGCCCTGGCCGATCCCGTCGTAGATGCGCTCGAACGCGCGGAGCGAGCGGACCGGCTCGCCGTCGAGGCTCACGATCAGGTCACCGGTCCGGATGTTGGCGTCGCGGAAGGCTTCGCTGCCGCGCTCGACGTCGACCACGTAGACCCCCGACGCGTCGCTGCCGTAACCGAACTTCTGCGCTGCCGCGTCGGTCAGCTCGCCGAGCTCCATGCCGAGGGCGTCCATCGATTCCCCGGCCGGCTCGTCATTGCTCTGCCGGTCGCGGCGCTGGCGCTGCGCCTGCTCGTCCTGCGGCCGAGCGCCGAGCTCGACCGTCGCGCGGCGGCGGTCCTCACCGCGGATGTAGGCCACGTCGAGGTCGTCACCGGGACGGCGGTTGGCGACGATCGCCAGGAGGTCGTTGCTGGTCCGCAGCTCCTCGCCGTCGATGGAGACGATGATGTCGCCGTCTGCGAGGCCCGCTTCAGCCGCCGCGCTGCCGCCAAGCACCGATGAGATCTGCGCCGAGCCCACCGGCACGTCGAGCGCGCGGGCGAGCGACTGCGAGATCGAGGTGAACTGGATGCCGAGGTAGCCGCGCTCCACGTCGCCCGTGTCGATGAGCTGGCCGACGACGTTCTCGACGATGTCGACCGGGATCGCAAAGCCGATGCCCTGGAAGCCGCCGGTGCGCGTGGCGATCGCGGTGTTGATCCCGATCAGTTCGCCGCGCAAGTTGACGAGCGGGCCGCCCGAGTTGCCGGGGTTGATCGAGGCATCGGTCTGGATGAAGTTCTCTAGCCCGTTGATGCCCTGCGCCCGCCCGAGCGCCGAGACGATCCCGGCCGTGACGGTATTCGAGAGCGACTGCTGAAGCGGGCTCCCGACAGCGATCACCCACTGCCCGACGCGCAGCTCGTCGTCGTTGCCGAAGCCGAGGTAGGGGAGCTGCTCCGCGTCCACCTTCACGACCGCGAGGTCCGCAAACGGATCGGTCCCCACGATCTCGCCCGCGAGTTCGGTTCCGTCGAAGAAGCGAACGACGAGCTCGTCGGCGTTCTCGACGACGTGGTTGTTGGTGACGATGTAGCCGTCGGGGCGGACGATGGCGCCGGAGCCGAGGCCGGAGCGCGGGATCGCCTGCCCGCCGCCTCCGCCGCCGGGGTTGCCGAAGAACCCTTCGAAGGGCGTGCCCTGGAACGGGTTGCCCATCGCAGGCTGCTGGACGAGCTGGGTCGAGGAGATCGAGACGACGGCGGGGTTGACCGCCTCGGCGACCGCCGAGAACGCCTCGCCGAGTTCGGTCGCCGTCTCGATGCCTTCGGAGACGTCCCCGCGGACGACCGGAGCCTGCTGCGCCTCGGCCGAGCCGAAGAGCGCGCCGTCGAAGAACGACCCGCTAGCGGTGACGAAGAACACGCCCGCGACGAACGCGGCGGCGACGAGGAGGGCGACGGAGAGTCTGCGAGAGGTGCGCGTGGACATGGTAGGGCAGAGGGTTGTGGCAGAGGAGCAGTCGGAGGTCCTACGCCGGGCGCGGCGCTGGGTGCCGGAGCCCGGGGGTGCCGGTGCCCGGTGGAGCCTGCTACGGAGCCGGCCGAAAAAATATGCAGCGCGACCGAGGCCACGCTGCATGACCCGCGAGCGGGTTTGTTCGGAGGGTGCGAATCGTTAACGACGCGAGCGGCAAAGTTGGTATGTGAAGTGCTGGATTTTTAGCACAGCCCAGAAGGGTTGTTCTCCTACCGCACGCCTACGACGACGACCGCGCGGCGGATACCATGTGCAAATGCTGCGTTCGCATTGGGCATGAGAGGCAGCAGGCGCTCTAGCCGGTTGCTCTTCGCTTTCAGCACGACGATCAGCGAGTCCACTCTCCGGCATGTTTTGCTGATACCGAAGACTGCCGTCCACCGTCACGAAGGCGTCGAACGCTGGCTCGGCCAGCGCGAGGAGTGCCCCGTTCTTGATCCCGCGCCAGTCCATGTCAGCGACCGTCCGCACGTCGTGCGTCGGAAACCCCGGCTTGAGCTTCCGGCCCGGCAAGCATTCGTCGAGCAAGACACGCACGGCTCAGGCAGCCTCTGCTTTGAGCAGCGCGTCCTTCGCCCGCTCCAGAAAGGTCCCGACCTGTTCGCGGTGGACCGTTGGGAAGTCGGCGAGAAACTCGCCGAGGTCGTCCCCGGCGGCGAGATAATCCACGAGGTTCTGAACGGGCACGCGGGTTCCGGCGAACACGGGCGTACCGCCGAGAACGTCAGGGTCTCGAACAACGATGGGATTCATGGCTAGCCCGGTCTGTTGCCACTGAAATCGCGGTGGAATCTCAAGAAGTTGCCGCCCGGCTGCGACCTGTCGTCTCCCATCTCCCTAGAATGCCCAGTTTGGCATCGAGTGCACGGCGAGTACGGCACCGGCTACGCAGCGGATGGAAGCCGTTTCGGCGACGGCTCTATCTTCGGTCGATCCGACGCCTGCTCACGTCGCTTCATTTCTTCGAACAGTCGGTCTAAGTCGTAATCGAACTCAGCCGCTAGCTCATCACGGATTCGCCGGACCTCGGCAATGATCTCGTCCTGCATCGGTTCGTTGTTCCTCTCAGGTAGGTTCATGGCTGGATCAGTTCCTCCGGTGTGCAAATGACGGGTGGGTCATATCCGTTCAAACGGCAGGCCGCGTCGATCCGTTTCCTCAGAGCAGCATTGGCGAGGTGCTTGAAGTTCCATGTCAGTAGATACTCGGCTCCACCTGCGACGGCAGCGGCGATATGAGAAGCATCAAGCGCGGCTTTGCTCGGTATCGGTCCCGGCTCGACGAGAGTACGGGCCAGCGCCTTGGCTTTGGGCGGCAGCAGGACTTCAGGGATACCCGAAAGTGCATCGAGGCGCAACTGTGCAGCGCCTAGGTCTCCGCCTGCGGCTTCTGACGCCACGAACTCCGAAACGAAAAGGTCGTAGCGGCCTCGCTCGTTCTCCCACCACTGGCGCGTCAGTTGCTGGCGACCTGCCGTGATGAGGTTGCTGCTCGGGCGGGCCGTGAGGTAGCTGATGATTGTCGTTTCGATGTAGAGCTTCGGCTTCATGGGACTGAGCTAGAGCTTCGCCCGCTACCGCCCCGGAATGCCCGGCTCGGTCATCGAGCGCACGTCGAGGACGGCGTCGATCTCGTCGTCGGGGATGAGGTCCTTTTCTTCGAGCACGTCGCGGACGGAGCGGCCCTCGGCGGCGGCCTGCTTGGCGATCTTCGAGGCGGCGTCGTAGCCGATGGCGTCGTTGAGCGCCGTCGCAATCGAGGGGTTCTTTTCCAGCAGCTCGCGGCAGCGCTCGCGGTTGGCCTCGATCCCGTCGAGGCAGCGCGCGCGGAAGGCGTCGCAGCCGTTCGCCAGGATCTCGATGCTCTCCAGCATGGCGTGCGCCATGACCGGCATCATTACGTTGAGCTCGAAGTTGCCGTGCTGCCCGCCGACGGTGATCGTGGCGTGGTTGCCCATCACGCGGGCCGAGACCATCATCAGCGCCTCCGAGAGCACCGGGTTGACCTTCCCCGGCATGATCGAGCTTCCGGGCTGGACGGCGGGGAGCTGGATTTCGCTCAGCCCGCTCGTCGGGCCGCTCGACAGGTGGCGGACGTCGTTGGCAATCTTGAGGAGCGAGACGGCGAGCGTGCTCAGCGCGCCCGAGGCCGAGACGTAGGCGTCCTTCGCGGCCTGCGCCTCGAAGTGGTTCTCGGCCTCGCGGAAGGCGAGCCCCGTCGCCTCGGAGATGCGCTCGATGGCGAGACGCGAGAAGTCGGGGTGGCGGTTGATGCCGGTGCCGGTGGCGGTCCCGCCGAGGGCGAGTTCGGCTAGCTCCTCCGAGGCGTTGCGCAGCCGGCGGATGCCGTGCTCGACCTGCGACGCGTAGCCGCCGAACTCCTGCCCGAGCCGGACCGGCGTCGCGTCCATCAGATGTGTCCGCCCGCTCTTGACGATGTCGTCGAACTGCTCGGCCTTTGCCGCGAGCGAGGCGTGCAGCCGCTCCAGCGCCGGGATCAGTTCGTTCTCGATCCCGACGCGGGCGGCGACGTGCATCGCGGTCGGGATCACGTCGTTCGACGACTGGCCCATGTTCACGTCGTCGTTCGGGTGGATGCCATGAGCGTCGCCCGTTGCCTCGCTGGCGACGTGGGCGATGACCTCGTTGGCGTTCATATTCGTCGAGGTCCCGCTGCCGGTCTGGAAGATGTCGAGCACGAACTCGCCGTCGAGCTGGCCCTGGGCCACGCGGTCGGCGGCGTCGGCAATGGCGAGCGCCTTCGAGGCGTCGAGGAGGCCGAGGCCGTTGTTGGCGTGGGCGGCGGCGCGCTTGACGGTCCCGAGGGCCTCGATGAAGCGGCGCGGGAAGCGGAGCGAGGAGATCGGGAAGTTCTCGCGCGCGCGCTGGGTCTGGGCACCGTAGCGGGCGTCGGCGGGGACATGGACCTCGCCGAGCGAGTCTTTTTCGATGCGCATCTCAGGCATTGGGCTAGGAGCGGAAGAGCGGAGGAAGGGAGGAGCGGAAGATACCGAGCCTCGTTCTCTTCGCATGAACCCGCCCGTGCCGATCTTCTGTCCACCGTCTCACCGTCCACCGTCTCACTGAATCATGGACGTAGTCCCCACCGTTGCCGAGATGCAGGCCCGCGCCGAGGTAGCGCGCTGCGCCGGGCGCACCCTAGCCCTGGTCCCGACGATGGGGGCGCTCCACGCCGGGCACCTCGCGCTCGTCGAGGAGGCCCGCCGCCGGGCCGAGCACGTCACGGTCTCGGTCTTCGTCAACCCGACGCAGTTCGGGCCGGGCGAGGACTTCGACGCCTACCCGCGCACGCTGGACGCCGACCTCGACGCACTTCGCAGCGTCGGCGGGGCGGACGTGGTATTCGTGCCCAAAGTGGGGGAGATGTACGCCGAGCACGCGGCCACCTCGGTCGAGGTCGGCGGCCTCGGCGACCACCTCTGCGGCGCGCACCGCCCCGGCCACTTCGACGGCGTGACGACGATCGTGACGAAGCTGCTCCTGGCCTGCCGCCCGCACGTCGCAGTCTTTGGGAAGAAGGACGCGCAGCAGTTCCTCATCCTCCGGCGGATGGCGCGCGACCTCGGCTTCGGGGTCGAGATCGTCGGGGTCGAGACCGTGCGCGAGGCGGACGGGCTGGCGCTGTCGTCGCGGAACCAGTACCTCAGCGCCGAGGAGCGGCAGCAGGCGGTCGTGCTCTCGCAGGCGCTGGCCGGCGTGCGGCGTCGCGTCGAGGCCGGGGAGCGGCGGGCGGCGGTGCTCGCCGAGGCGATGCGGGCCGAGATCGGCACGGCCCCGCGGGCACGCTTGCAGTACGCCGAGGTCGTCGACACCGAAGCGCTCCAGCCTGTCGAGACGCTGCGGCCGGGGCAGGAGGTGCTCGCCGCCGTAGCAGTGCATTTCGGCGCGGCGCGGCTGATCGACAACGCGTTCATCGAGGTGCCGGACCGGGGCTGACGGGGACCGGGTGAAGAACCGGGGAGGACGCGCCGCGCCGCGAACCTCGTGCCTGCTCGGTCCTTTACGGACGGGTATTTTCGGAAGCGCTTCGCCGGCCCTCGAACAGGGCGACCACGCGGGGTCGCCCCTACGGGTGCCCGGTGGGAGTTGGCGCTTCGAAACGCGGCACCCCTTCGTCCCTCTTCACTCGCAACTCGACTTCCTCGTCATGGCCTCTGTCATCCTTTCTGCCGCCCGCACGCCCGTCGGCTCCTTCGGCGGCGCGCTCTCCTCCGTCCCGGCCCCCGACCTCGGCGCGACCGCCATCAAAGCCGCCCTCGACCGCGCGGGCGTCAGCGCGGGCGACGTCGACGAGGTCATCATGGGGTGCGTCGTCACCGCCGGGATCGGGCAGGCCCCGGCGCGCCAGGCCGCGATCAAGGCCGGGCTGCCGGACAAGACGCCGTGCATGACCATCAACAAGGTCTGCGGCTCGGGGATGAAGACCGTCATGCTCGCCGACCAGGCGATCCGCGCGGGCGACGCGAAGGTGATCGTCGCCGGCGGGATGGAAAACATGAGCGCCGCCCCGTACCTCATGCAGAACGGGCGCTACGGCTACAAATTCGGCAACGGCCAGCTCCTCGACGCGATGCAGCACGACGGCCTGACCGACGCCTACAGCGGCCAGGCGATGGGCGTCGCGGCCGACCTCTGCGCCGATACCTGCAACGTCCCCCGCGACCGCCAGGACGCCTTCACCGTCACGAGCTACGAGCGCGCCCAGCACTCGGTCAGCGAAGGCGTGTTCGACGCCGAGGTCGCGCCGGTGACGATCAAGGGCCGGAAGGGCGACACGGTCGTCGAGAAGGACGAGGAGCCGTTCCGCACCAACTTCGACAAGATCCCGACGCTGCGCCCGGTGTTCTCGAAGGAGGGCGGTACCGTCACCGCTGCAAACGCGAGCACGATCAACGACGGGGCCGCCGCGCTCGTCATCGCCGACGAGGACTGGGCGCGCGAGCAGGGCCTCACCCCGCTCGCCCGCATCGTGGCGAACGCGCAGCATGCCAAGCGGCCCGAGGAGTTCACGACGGCTCCGATTCAGGCTACAGAGAAGGTCTTGGAGAAGACCGGCCTCACGGTCGACGACGTCGACCTGTTCGAGGTCAACGAGGCGTTCGCCGTCGTCGCCCTCGCGGCCCAAGACGCGCTCGGGATTCCCCACGAGAAGCTGAACGTCAACGGCGGCTCGGTCGCCATCGGCCACCCGATTGGCGCGAGCGGGGCGCGGATTCTGACGACGCTCCTCTACGCGATGGAGCAGCGCGACGCCAAGCGTGGCCTCGCCGCCATCTGCATCGGCGGCGGCGAAGCGACCGCCCTCATCGTCGAACGCCCCTAGGCTGTGTTTGACGAACCCAAACCGGCCTCCGCGTGGCCCCCGGCGCATCCTGCGGCGTTGCGCTGCATCGCCGTAGCTCAGGCTACGGCTGTTTCGCGCGCCTTGCAGGCTGCACCGGGTTCTCACGCTCGGCTTCGCTCTGGTCCATCAGACACAGCCTAGGATGCCCACGCTGCGCCCCTGGGTCTTCGTCGCCGTGCTGCTGGCTGCCCCCGGCTGCACGGCGACGCTCGTTGAGCCGTCTGTGGACGAGACTGGCCGGCCTGCCACCGCGATTGCCCAGGCGCAGGTGGCGGCCGGAGCCGACCGCTTCCCCATCGCCGTGGGCGGGCGCTACGGCTACATCGACCGGTCCGGCTCCGTGGTCGTCGAGCCGCAGTTCGACGAGGCGCATCCTTTCGCCGAGGGGCTGGCGCGAGTCAAGGTGCGCAGCCGCTACGGCTACATCGACCCGGACGGCGGCAGCGTCATCGCCCCGCGCTTCCGCCAGGCGCTCGACTTCTCGAACGGGCGCGCGCGCGTCGTGCTGCCCGAGACGGACCTGGAGGCCTACATCGACGTCGAGGGCGCGACGGTCGTGGCCCCGAACCTCGCCGAGGCGAGAGACTTCGCGCAGACGCCGGACGGCCTGCTCGCTCCGGTCATCCGGGCGGAGACGACGGAGTACCTCCCCTTCGGGAGCCGCCTGTTCAGCTTTCTCAGCACCCAGTCGCGGTCGGTGGGTGCGTGGGAGGTGATCCGCGCCGACGGCGAGGTGGCGTTCGCGCTCGACGAGGCGCAGAATGTGCTCGGCTACGCGGAAGGGCGCTTTCCCTACGCGGTCAACGCCGGCGTCTGGCCGTTCGTGACCGAGCAGTGGGGCTACCTCGACGCTGCGGGCGACACGGTCATCGAGCCGCAGTTCCAGCTCGCGCTCCGGTTCTCCGAGGGGCTCGCCCCCGTCGTGGACGGCGGGCGCTTCGGCTATGTCGACACGACCGGCGCGCTTGTGATCGAGCCGCAGTTCGAGCTGGCGGGGGCCTTTCGCGAAGGCCTCGCCCCGGTCCGACAGGAGGGGCGATGGGGCTTCGCCGACGCGTCGGGCCGCCTCGCCGTGACCCCGCAGTACGACCTCGCCTTTGCCTTCTCGGGCGGCCGGGCGCTGGTGCAGCAGGGCGACCGCTTCGGCTTCGTCGCGCCCGACGGCACCGAAGTCCTGCCGCCTCGGTTCGGCTACGCGCGGTCGTTCCTGGGCGGCCTCGCCTTCGTCCGCGAGGGTGAGCGCGAGGGCTACATCGACCCCGACGGAACCTTCGTCTGGAGCCAGCTCACGTCGCGCTAGCTGCACTACCTCCTCACCTTTACCCAATCGCTATCCACAACACGCACACCATGAGCATCAACCACATCGCCGTCATCGGCGCAGGCACGATGGGCAACGGCATCGCCCACGTCGCGGCGCTCGCTGGGCACGGCGTCACCCTGATCGACGTCGACCAGGACCGCCTCGACCGGGGCCTCGCCACGATCGAGAAGAACCTCGCCCGCCAGGTCAAGAAAGGGCGGATCACCGAGGGGGAGCAGGTCGAGACGATGGCGCGGGTCGCGTGCGCGACCGACCTCTCGGCCGACACCGCCGAGGCCGACCTCGTGATCGAGGCCGCGACGGAGAACCCGGCCGTTAAGGCCGAGATCTTCCAGGCCCTCGACCGGGCGACCAAGCCCGAGGCTATCCTCGCCTCGAACACCTCGTCGATCTCGATCACCCAGATCGCGGCCGACACCGAGCGCCCGGACCAGGTCATCGGGATGCACTTCTTCAACCCCGTGCCGGTGATGAAGCTCGTCGAGATCGTGCGCGGGCTGGAGACCTCGGACGCGACCTTCCAGGCCGTCTACGACCTCGCGGAGAAGCTCGGCAAGACGCCCGTCGAGGTCAACGACTACGCGGGCTTCGTCTCGAACCGGATCCTGATGCCGATGATCAACGAGGCCGTCTACTGCGTCATGGAGGGCGTCGCCGAACCGAAGGACATCGACACCGTGATGCAGCTCGGCATGGCGCACCCGATGGGACCGCTCACGCTCGCCGACTTCATCGGCCTCGACGTGTGCCTCTCGATCATGGAGGTGCTCCACCGCGAGCTCGGCGACGCGAAGTACCGCCCCTGCCCCCTCCTGCGGAAGATGGTCGTCGCCGGGCGGCTCGGCCGGAAGTCGGGCCGCGGGTTCTACGACTACGGGGGCTGACGGGTATTCCTGAACGTAGGGGTTTGATTAATCAAACCCCTACGCCGTCGATCCATTACACCGCATCGCTCCATGCGACCTCTCCGCGACACCACCGTATTCATCACCGGGGCCTCGGCCGGGATCGGGGCCGCGTGCGCCGAGGCGTTTGCCGAGGCCGGGGCGCGGCTGCTTCTCGCTGCCCGGCGCAAGGACAAGCTCGACGACCTCGCCGCCCGGCTCGGCGCTGAGACGCACACGCTCGCGCTCGACGTGCGCGACGCGGCGGCGGTGCGCGAGGCCGTCGCCGGGCTGCCCGAGGCGTGGCAGGCCATCGACGTGCTCGTCAACAACGCGGGCCTCTCGCGCGGCCTCCAGCCCGTGTGGGACCACACCGACGAGCAGGTCGACACGATGCTCGACACGAACGTGAAAGGTCTCTTGTGGGTCACGCGGGCCGTCGTGCCGGGGATGGTCGAGCGCGGGCGCGGGCACGTCATCAACATCGGCTCGACGGCCGGGCACGGGGTCTACGCCGGCGGCTCGGTCTACTGCGCCACCAAGCACGCCGTCGACGCGATCACGCGCGGCCTCAAGATCGACCTGCACGGCACGCCCGTCCGCGTCTCGACGGTCGACCCCGGCCTGACCGAGACTGACTTCTCGCTCGTCCGCTTCGACGGCGACGCCGAGCGCGCGGACACGGTCTACTCGACCACGACGCCGCTCCAGGCCGAAGACGTGGCCGAGGCCGTCGTGTGGTGCGCGGCCCGCCCGCCGCACGTCAACATCGCCGAGGTCATCATGATGCCGACCGCGCAGTCGTCGGTCTCGCTCATCGACCGGAGTGCGGTCACGGACCGAAACGCGGCGGGGGACGAGGCGTGACGCTGCCGGCCCACACTGCCTTCGCCGAGCGGCTGCGCGCGCGCCTCGCCGGGCCGCTGCCGGGGCTGGCGGCGCAGCTCACAATGGGGCCGCCGCAGCGGGGCGCGCCCGAGCAGTGGGACGAGGCGCAGCAGAACGGCCGCCGCGCCTCCGTCCTCGTGCTGCTCTATCCCTACGAGGACACGACCGCGCTCGTCCTCACCCAGCGCAACGCCGACCTGAGGGCGCACAGCGGGCAGATCTCGTTCCCCGGCGGCAGCATCGAGCCGGGCGAGACGCCGGCCGAGGCCGCGCTCCGCGAGGGGTGGGAGGAAGTCGGGATCGACCGGAGCGCCGCTGACGTGCTCGGGACGATGACGGACCTCTACATCCCGCCGTCGGACTTCACCGTGACGCCTGTTATTGCAAGCCTCGACGAGCGCCCCGTCTTCCGGCCGCAGGAAGAGGAGGTCGATGTCATCATCGAAGTCCCGCTCCCGGCACTCCTCGGTCCGGCGAGCCGGCAATCGGGTCTGTGGACGATTCGGGGGCGCGAGATCGAGATCCCGTACTTCGCCTTTGGCGAGTTCGAGATCTGGGGCGCGACCGCGATGATGCTCGCCGAGCTGCTTGCCGTCGTCGAGGACACCGCCTGAGGGCGCAGGGCTTACGTGTCCGTCTGCCGCGTGGCCCGCAGGGGCAACTGCACGAAGCCCGCCGCGTCGACGGTGCCGCTCAGTTCGGGGCCGTCCACGTCGGCGCTGACCGAGACGATCCCGAGGGTGCCGGCGTCGAAGCCGAACGACACGGTGTTTTCCTCGAAGACCACGTCGGTGAGTTCGGCCGTGCCGTCGAGCGCCTCGCCGCTGATCTGCCCGACGAGGCCGTCGCCGGATTCCTCGATGGAGAAGAGGCCCGAGGAGGGGCTGTCGGGGCCTTCGATGACGTACGCCCAGGTGCCGACGATGGAGGAGGGCGAGATCATCTGCTCCGTCCGGGCGCAGCCGGCGAGCAGGAGCAGGACGAGGGGAAGCAAAAGGCTGGAGCGGTATGCCATGGCGTTGCTGATGGCGAGAAAAAGAGCAAGACGCGGCATGTCCGCGAAGGGGAACGACCGCTGGCAAGTAGTTCCGAGCGCAGGATACGCCGACAGCGAGTTAGCCGGCGCCCGCTATGCTGGTTGGCCTACCAGATAAATCGTGTCCCGCGAAAGGTCCGGTCCGGCCTCCCAGACAATGCCTCCCATCTCGTCCACCTCGACCGCTGAGAAGGTGTCCGGCGACTTGATGAGGCGGAACACTCCACGCTCCAGGAGCGGAGACACGTCGTAGCGGCGGCGCTCGCCGTTCTCGAACGTGGCGAGGACGGTGTGAGTCTCGGGTTCAGCCTCTACCGAGGTGATCCGAGGGAGCATTGGCAGCGGCCGGTCTGATGCCGGAGGCGGGGAAAGAGGTGCTTCCATCAGTCTAGAGGCTCAATCTTACCAGGGTGGTCCATGTTCACGGCGCGCTCCCAAGCCTGTTCCAGTTCCGCCGAGCGCAGAGCGGCCCAGCCCTGGACCATTCTCTCCTGGCGCTTCGGGAGTGAACCCGCCAGGCGGTCGCCGTCGGGGATCGAATAGGTCGCTTCGTCTCCGCCGTACTTGGCGTGGAAGTGCGGGGCGGCGTGCCGGTTCGTGTCCACGAAGTAGAGGTAGATCGTGATCCCGAAGAACTCGCAGACGCGCGGCATAGGCTGTGGCTCTCGAACGCCCGAAGATACCGCCGCGCTTCGTAGCGCTGGCTAACACTCTGCCGTGCCCCCGTTACTTGGGTCGCTCATGTGAGGTCGAGGATAGCGAACCGGTGCGGGGAGTGCTTCCTAACAGTGGACCGCTCAGACGCACCGGAGGCGACGACGACCGAGCGCAAGAAACGACCGGCGCTAGCACAACGGCAAGCCCCGCCGCCGAGCCCGGCGTCGGCCTGCAGCGGTGAGTTCTGCCGCGCCCGCCCGCGCTGCCGCCGAGACCCGGCGCGCGGCACGACGACCACAGCGGCGGTCGCACGAGCGACCCTACCCCGAATCCCTTCCGGGCACGACGGGGTCGAGCTTCGCGTCCGCGGCGGCGGACGCACGTTCGAGGTCGACATCGACGACGGGACGCGCAACCGGAACCGCCAGGTAACCCGTCGCGGACCGGTCCCGACGGCCGAGGCGTGGGCGACGGTCCGCGTCCCATTCGCCGCCCCCACAGCGCGCGCCCACGGCGAGCGAGTAACCATCGCCCCGCTCGACCTGGCGGCCATGCGGTCGATTGGCCTCTACATCATCGACGGCCAGGACGGACTCTTCCGGCTGGAGGTAGACTGGATTCGGGCGTACCGCGAGGCCGACTAAGTCGCCACCGGCTCGACGTGGAAGCCGCGCGTGGCTTCGTCCACAAACGCGGCCAGGGCCTCGGTCGAATGATAGAGGAGCAGCAGGTGCCCGCCCTCAGCAGCTTCGCCCACGATCCGCTTGCGCTCGGCCTGCGAGCGCTCCGGCTCGAAGTCGTACTTGGCGCGGAACGAGCGCGTGATCTGGCCTGGACTCGGGACCACGTCGCCGCCGAAGACGACGGTGCGCCCGCCAGTGTGGAGCCGGAAAAGCTGGTGGTCCCGCGTGTGCCCGCCTGTGTGCTCGAACTCGATCTCGTCGGTGAGCCACCCGCTGCCCTCGACCGTCACGAGCTGGCCCGCCGTGTCGAGCGTGTGGATTACCCGGTCGCGGGCCTCGGCGGAGACGCCGGCGTAGGGCGCGTCGAGCTCGCCGGCCTGGACGACGTACTCGGCGTTCGGGAAGGTCGGGAGGTCAGAGCCGCCCGCGTCGAGGACGGTGCCGCCGGCGTGGTCGAAGTGGAGGTGCGAGAGGAGCACGCGGGTGACGGCCTCGCGCTCGAACCCGGCGCGGCGGAGGCCGTCGGTGAGGAACGTCGCGTCGCGCCCGCGGGCGTACTCGCCGAGGCCGGTGTCGAGGAGGAGGAGGTCGGCGGGCGTCTCGACGAGGAACGGGGTGACGGAGATGAAAAGCGTCCCCGGCGGCTTCGGCTCGCCGTCGGCGCTCGGCACGAAGCGCTTGTCCCCCCCGACGGTGAAGCGGCCCTCGGGGAGCGGCCAGATGCGGAGGTCGCCGTACTCGATCACGAGGTGCGCTCCTTCTTGTCCTCGTGCTTCTCGTAGGCCTCGATGATGTCCATCACGAGGCGGTGGCGGACCACGTCGCCCCGGTTGAACTCGACGAAGTCGATCCCGTCGACGCCGTGGAGGATGCGCGTGGCGTGAACGAGGCCGCTGTCGGCACGGTTGGGGAGGTCGGTCTGCGTTACGTCGCCGGTGACGATGCAGCGGCTGCCCGGCCCGAGGCGGGTGAGGAACATCTTCATCTGCGCCGCCGTCGCGTTCTGCGCCTCGTCGAGGATGACGAACGCTTGGCTGAGCGTCCGACCGCGCATGTAAGCTAACGGTACAATCTCAACGATGTTCTGGTCGAGGTAAGCCGCGAGCTTGTCACGCGGAATCATGTCCTCGAGCGCGTCGTAGAGCGGGCGCAGGTAGGGGTCGATCTTGTCGCGGAAGTCGCCGGGGAGGAAGCCGAGGCTCTCGCCTGCCTCGACGGCCGGGCGGCTGAGGATGAGCTTTTTCACCTGCCGGCTCTTGAGCGCCGAGACCGCGAGCGCGACTCCCATATAGGTCTTCCCGGTCCCGGCGGGCCCGACGGCGAACGCGATGTCGTTCTGCCGAGCCGACTCAACGAGCCGAACCTGGCCGGGCGTCTTGGCCTTGATGACGCCGCCCGACGGCGTGAAGAGCACCACATCGGTCGTGTCCGCGCGCGGATGGCCGCTGCCGAGCGTGGTGAGGTCGAGGACGGTGTCCACGTCGCGCTCGGTGAGGTTGCCGTTGCGCGTCAGGATGCGCGTCAGCTCGCCGAGGATCTGCTCGATGCGGCGGAGCGCCTCGGCGTCGCCACTGAGGAAGAGCTGCTGGCCGCGCGCCGTGATCCGGGTGTCGGCGAACGCGGCTTCGATCTTGCGGAGGTAGGTGTCGTCGAAGCCGAAGAGCAGCAGCGGCTCGACGCCTTCGATCGTGAGGGTTTTGTCAGCCAATCAGCAGGGAGCTAGAGTGAGTAGGGGCGTCTGGTATGCGCGGATTCGGCGGAGGTTTTCCGGCGCACGATGCTGGATGCGTGAACTCTGACGGATCGCCACGCGAAGGCGAGACACCGCCTATCTTGCTCTTCCGCTCTTCCGCTCTTCCGCTCTTCCGCTCTTCCGCTCTTCCGCTCTATGCCCAACCTCGTCGTCCCCTTCACCAAGATGCACGGCGCGGGGAACGACTTCCTCGTCCTCGACAACCGCTTCCTCCACCTCGCGCACGACGAACTCGCCGACCTCGCCCGGCGCTTCTGCCCGCGCCGCTTCGGGGTCGGGGCCGACGGCCTCCTCGCGCTGAGCGCGCCCGATGACGAGGGGCACGCCTACCGGATGGACTACGTCAACCCCGACGGCTCGCGCGCCGGGATGTGCGGCAACGGCGCCCGCTGCCTCGCCCGCTTCGCCCGCACCGCCGGCCTCGACGCTGAGCCGCTCGTCTTCGCCTCCGACGACGGCGTCTACCGCGCCTCGGTGCCCGGCGATCCCGACGCCCCGGTTCGCCTCTTCGTCCCGAACCCGAAGCACTTCGACCCGGCGCGCGTGCTCGAGGCCGGGGGGACCGTGCCCTACATCTGGACCGGCACCCACCACACGGTCGTCTTCGCCCGCGACGTGGCGACGGCGAACGTCGAGAAGATCGGCCCGCGCATCCGGCACGACGCGGCGCTCGCGCCCGAGGGGGCCAACGTCAACTTCGTGCAGATCGCCGAGGCGAGCCCGGCGAGGGTGGAGGTGCGGACGTTCGAGAAGGGCGTCGAGGCCGAGACGCTGGCGTGCGGGACGGGGGCGCTCGCGGCGGCCCTCGTGGCGCGGCTCATGGAGCGGGTCGAGGGCGACGAAGTGGAGATCGTCGCCCGGGGCGGGACGCTCCGCGTCGGGTTCGGCCTCAACGAGCACGGCCACGTCCGCGACCTATGGCTCGAAGGCCCCGCCGTCGCCGTCTTTCAGGGGATGCTGGAGGTATAAACGCGTAGGGGCGACCGGCCGGTCGCCCCTACAGGATGCATCCGGGACCCGCACCTAGAAGAACAGCGAGCGGTTGTCCTCGATGTCGGCCTCGTCGCGGAGGCGCTCGAGCCACTGCTGCTGGATGCGCTGGCGGCGCTGGTTCAGCAGTTCGCTGCGCAGCGTCGTCCGCTCCTCGGCCGTCATCGACGCCGGATCGACCTCGGTGACACCGGTGGACGTGATGACGAAGGCGGCGTTCTCGCCGGTCACTACGCCCGAGGTCTCGCCCTCGTCCAGCCCGAGCAGCGTCCCGACGAAGGCGGGCTCGCGCCCGAGGCCGGGGACGGTCGTGGCCGAGAGCGCGAGGTTCTGCGCGGTGCGGACGGGCGCGCCGACGGCGGCCCCGATCTCCTCCAGGCTCCCGCTGGCGTCGCGGAGCTTCGCGGCCTGGACCTCCTTCTTCTGCTCCAGCCGGACGCGCGGCTCGACCTCGGCGCGCACGTCCTCGAACGGGCGGAAGCCCTCGGCCTCGACATCCGTGACGCGGACCACGACGAAGGCCGTGCCGGTGTCGATCACGTCGGAGACGTCGCCGGGCTCGGCGCGGGCGACGAAGCTCCGCACGGCGCGGCTGTTGCCGAGGCCGGGGATGAACGCCTGGTCGCCCTGGACGACGGCCTGCTGGAGCTCCAGCCCGAGGCGCTCGGCCTCGCCGGCGAAGTCGCCGCCCTCCTCGGTGTAGTAGGTCAGGTCGTCGGCCTGGTCGCGCACGGCGCGGAGCGTGGCCGACGTGATGCCGACGGACTGCGAGAGCTGCGCCAGCCGGACCTCAGCGTTCGTGCGGTCCTCGACGCGGATCAGGTGGAACCCGAAGTCGGTCGCCACCGGCCCGACGACCTCGCCGGTGCGGGCTCCGAAGGCGGCCTCCTCGAACGGCGGGACCATCCGGCCCTGGCCGAACCAGCCGAGGTCGCCGCCGCGGGCGGCGCTGCCGGGGTCCTGGGAGTACTGCCGGGCGAGCGTCTCGAACGACGCGCCGCCGTCGAGCTGCCGCTTGACGTCGAGCGCCTGCTGGCGCTGGGCCTCGCGCTGGGCGTCGGTGTCGCCGCGGTTGCCGAAGAGGATGTGGCGGGCGCGGACGGCGACCTCGTCGGCCTCGCGCACGTCCGCGATCTTGACGAGCCGCGCCTGGTCGCCGACGAGGACGGGGCCGACGACGCGGCCCTCGGTCGGGTCGGCGAAGACGGCCTCGGCGATCTCGGCTTCCATGCCGCTCGGCCCGGCGTAGAGGCCGTCGAAGGGCGTCTGCGAGAAGTTCTGGAGGACGAAGAGCGAGTCGTCCTCGGCGGCGGCGAAGGCGGCGCGGAGGTCGCCGAGGTCGCTCATGATGGCAGCGGAGTCCTCGGCGCTCGGCTCCTGCGAGAGCGTGACGAAGTCGACGTAGACGGTGCGCTCGCGGGCGAAGTCGTCGCGGTTGGCGTCGTAGTAGGCCCGGAAGTCGCGGTCAGTCGCGGCGACGGCGCTGTCGGGGATCTCGGCGTAGCGGAGGGCGACGTAGCGCCCCTGCGCGGTCCGGTTGCGGCGGACGTACTCGGCGTCGACCTCGGCGTCGCTGACGCGGACGGCGGCCCCGAAGAGGGCGTTGAGCTTCTCGGCGCGGCGCTTGCCCCGGAGGTACTCCTCGATCGCGATCAGGTCCTGCGTGGCCTCGGGGTTGTCGATGGCGCTCTGGAGCAGGCCCCGGTCGAGCTCGCCGTCCTGGCCCGCGAAGAGCTGGAGGACGACCGGGTCCGGGCTCGGGCCGGTGAAGAGGTTCTCGACCTCGGCGTCGGTGACGCGGATGCCGAGGCGGTCCATCTCGCGCTCGCGCAGCCGGTCCTCGACGAGGCGGTCGTAGACCGCGTCGGAGTACTGGTCGCGCAGGGCCTGGGTCGCCGACTGCCCGGTCTGCTGCCGGTAGTTGCGGACTTCCTGCTCGAGCGCGCGCGTGTACTCCTCGTAGAGCACGGGCTCGCCGTTGACGACGGCGATGTTCTGGCGCTGCTGGATGCCGATGTTGTCGAGGGCACCGGAGTCCTGGAGGACCCACAGGCCGCCGAAGGAGAGGACGAGAATCCACAGGACCACGCCCGTGCTCTCCCGCATTTTGGTCATCATGCCCATAACGTTACGTGCTCCGTTAAGTCAGGTAGGTCGCGAAGTCAGCCGCCGGGGGCGGTTTCGTGCGCGGAAAGAATAGCGAGAGGGTCGAGCCGCGCCAAGGTATTTTTCGGTGAAATGCCGACTCCAGAGGACAGAGGACAGAGGGCAGCGGGCAGCGGGCGGGACTACGCCGCTCGCGTGCCTTGCTGCGTCGAAGCGCCGGCGGCGTTCGAGCCGAAAGCGCGCTACGCGCTGCGCGTGCTCCTCGCCCCGCTCGGCCTCGCCCCGGCGTGGGCGTCCCGGGATGAACTCGGCACGGGCGCGCTCTATTACGGCCCCCGGCCCGACGGCCTGCCCGAGTCCGTCCTCGCCCTCCACCTCGACCCGGACACGGCCGCGTTCTTCGACGGGTCCGATGCGTACGCGGCGGCTGACGCCTCGACGGTCGACGGCGTCCCGGTCCTCTTCCCCCGGTGCCTGTCCCATCGTCTCACCGTCCCACCGTCTCACCGCCCCGACCTCATCGCCTCGGCGTTCTTCTGGCTCGCGGGCTGGCAGGAGGCCACGACGCGGGTGCGCGACGAGCACGGGCGCTTCCCGTACCACGCCTCGCTCCAGGCGGTGCTGGGCTGCGCGGCGGCGCCGGTCGTGGACCTGTACCGGGAGAGGCTGGCCGAGCAGCTCGCCGCGCACGGCGTGCCGGTCTGCCGGTGGACGCGGCAGGGGAGGCCGTGGGCCGTGGCGCTGACGCACGACGTCGACCTGCTGCGCAAGCGGCGGCTCGGCACGCTTGCCCGCGCCGCCCTCCGCCGCGACGGGCAGGCCGGTGCCGCCGTCCGGCAAGCCGTCTTCGACCCCAACCCCCGCAAGCGGAGCCTCGAACGGATGGCCGAGGCCGAGCGGCGTCGGGGCGTCGGGGCGACCTACTTCTTCAAGACCGCCGCCCGGAGTCCGTGGGACGTGCCGTACCCGGCGTACGACCCCTGGCTGCGCCGGTTCATCGCCGACCTCGGCGACGGGTTCGAGGTCGGGCTGCACCCGAGCTACTTCGCGCACGACCACCCCGGCCACCTCGCCGAGGAGCGCAGCCGCCTCGCGGCTCTCGCGGGCGCGCCGCCGACCGCCGTCCGCCAGCACTTCCTGCGCTGGACGGAGGCAACGCCGAGGCTTCACGCCGCCGCCGGGTTCCGGCTCGACTCGACGCTCGGCTTCGCCCGGCAGCCGGGCTTCCGGCGCGGGACCTGCTTCCCGTTCCCGCTCTTCGACCTGGAGGCAAACGCGCCGCTCGACCTCTGGGAGCTGCCGCTCGCGGTGATGGACACGACGCTCTTCGCCCACCTCGGCCTCGCCCCGGACGCCGCCGAGGCCGCGATCCTCGGCCTCTTCGCCGCATGCCGCCGCGTGGGCGGCGTGTGCGTCGTGCTCTGGCACAACACGGTCTACGACGAGGTGGACTACCCCGGCCAGGCCGCCGTCTTCGAGCGCACCCTCGACCGCGCCCTCGCCGACGGGGCCGCCGTGCTCAGCCTGCGGGACGTGCTGGAGGGGCGGTAGAGTGGGAGGAGTGGGAGGAGTGGGAGGAGTGGGAGGAGTGGGAGGAGTGGGAGGAGTGGGAGGAGTGGGAGGAGTGGGAGGAGTGGGAGGAGTGGGAGGAGTGGAAAGAAAAGCCGAGAAAG